>NZ_JBSFLZ010000057.1:0-38509 GCF_053599315.1 Saccharopolyspora sp. NPDC000995 | reverse complement strand
GACCGTCCGAATTCCAATGATGCGAACTAGAACTACCACAGTTCGAATCATCGCCTTCCGCGTCGGATCAGCTCGGGGCTCAGCCCCTGCGCTTGGTGATTTCCTCGGTGAGCTGCGGGGCTACCTTGAACAGGTCACCGACGATGCCGAAGTCGGCTATCTCGAAGATCGGGGCCTCGGGGTCCTTGTTCACCGCGACGATCGTTTTGGAGGTCTGCATACCTGCCCGGTGCTGGATCGCACCGGAGATGCCCAACGCGATGTACAGCTGCGGGGACACGGTCTTACCGGTCTGCCCGACCTGGAACTGGTGCGGGTAGTAACCGGAGTCCACCGCCGCACGCGACGCGCCCACCGCGGCACCCAGGCTGTCGGCGAGCTTCTCCACGACCTCGAACGACTCCGCCGAACCAATACCACGGCCACCGGAGACCACGATCGAGGCCTCGGTGAGCTCCGGGCGGTCCCCGGCCTCGGCGGGTTGCCGACCGGTGATCTTCGCACCCGTAGCGGCCGGAACCTCCACCGACTCGACCGCAGCCGCGCCGGCGGCCTGCTCGGGCTCGATCGCACCCGGCAGCACCGTGACGATCGGCGTGCCCTTGGTGACCTTCGCCTTGGCGTCGTAGGCGCCACCGAATAGCGAGTGCGACCCCACACCGTCGGCGTCGAGGTCCACGACCTCCGACAGCAGGCCCGAACCGATGCGGATCGCCAGCCGCCCGGCGATCTCCTTGCCGTCGATCGACGCCGCTACAAGCACCGCCGCCGGGCTGGCGCTGCCAACGAGGTTGGCCAGCACGTCCACCTGCGGGGTCACCAGGAACTCCGCGGCCTGCGCGGACTCCGCCGCATACACCTTCGCCGCGCCGTAAGCGGCCAGCGCATCGGTCAGCTTCCCCGCGGTACCCGGCTCGCCCATCACGACCGCGGACGGCTCACCCAACCGACGCGCCGCCGTCAGCAGCTCGTAAGTGACCTTCTTGACCTCGCCGTCCACGTGATCGACGAGGACCAGAACCTCAGCCATGAATCAATGCCTCCTCGAAAACCGTGAACGACCCTCAGAGCAGCTTCTCGCCGGCCAGGAACTCGGCAACCTGCACGCCACCTTCGCCCTCGTCGGCGACCTTCACACCACCGGACTTCGGCGGCTTCGGCGCCGACTCCACCACCTGCGAACCGGCGCTGGTCAGCCCCACCTCGCCCGCGTCGATACCGGCATCCACCAGCGACAACACCGACACCGGCTTCTTTTTAGCGGCCATGATGCCCTTGAACGACGGGTACCGCGGCTCGTTGATCTTCTCCGTCACCGACACCACCGCCGGCAACGCCGCCTCGACGTTCAGGATCCCCGCGTCGGTCTCCCGCTCGATCTTCACGCTCGAGCCGTCGGTCTCGACCTTGCGGGCGAAGGTCAGCTGCGGCCAGCCCAGCACCTCGGCCACCATCGCCGGCACCGCACCGGTGCGGCCATCCGTGGCCTCGTTACCGGCGATCACCAGATCAACACCCTCGACAGTGCCGATCACCTTCGCCAGCGCACGCGCGGTCGACGGCGCATCCGTGCCGTGCAGCGCCTCGTCCGAGAGGTGCACCGCCTTGTCTGCACCCATCGACAGCGCCTTGCGGATCGCATCCGAGGCACGCTCCGGGCCCATGCACACGACAGTCACCTCGCCACCCTGGGCCTCCTTGATCAACAGCGCTTCTTCCACCGCGCGCTCGTTGATCTCATCCAACACCGCATCGGCCGACGCGCGGTCCAGGGTGTGATCCGCAGCAGACAGCTTCCGCTCGGAATACGTGTCGGGCACCTGCTTGACCAGGACGACGATGTTCATGGGCCCTCTTCGACCTCCTGCGGACAGACGACGCTCGCTGGTCCTCCAGCGGCTTTGCTTGCGGACCCGGCACTGTACAGTCCGAGTAAGTTGACCCTGCCACGTCGTTGTGCGAAAAGCACAGTGACTCCGGCCACCCAAAATATTACTAGTCGGTAGTGCCGATACAACCAGGCCCTGCACGTGACGGTAGTCACCCCCGCAGGCGTCGAATTCGCCCGGTTGCCGTGACGACATTTCCGCCGGAGCAGATGTACCGAGTCCCTACCAATTAGTAGCCTGGCCCGCATGAGGCAACGCGTCGCCATCGTGACCGACTCGACGGCTTCCATTCCGCACGACGCCGCCGAAGGGCTGGGCATCTCCGTGGTCCAACTGGAACTCAAGGTCGGCGACGAGCAGAACGACGAGCGTCGGGTGCCGCACCCGACGCTGGCCCAGGCGATGCGCGACGGCATCCCGGTGGAGACCGGCGAACCGCCACCACCGGCCTTCTACTGGAACTACACGGACGCCGCCGCCTCCGGCGCCGAAGCGATCATCTCCATCCACATCTCGGAGGGCCTGTCCCGCACCTGTGAGTCCGCCCGCAGCGCGGCCGCCGAAATCGGCATCCCCGTCTATGTGGTCGACTCCCGGCTGGTCGGCCTGGGCCTGGGCTTCCCGGTGATGGCCGCGGCCGAGGCCGCCGTCGCCGGCGCGACCCCGCAGGGCGTGATGAGCGTGCTGGATCGGCGCCTGCGCACCACCACACAGCTGCTCTACGTCGACACCCTGGAGTACTTGCAGCGCGGCGGCCGCATCGGGCGAGCCCAGGCCCGGCTCGGCCAGGCGCTGTCGATCAAGCCGGTGCTCGTCCTCAAGGAAGGCATCATCGACCAGCTAGCGAAGGCCATCGGACCTGACCGGGCTCTCAAGAAGGTGGTCGCGAACGCGGTCCAGCGATCCGGAAACGGCCCGGTCGACATCGGTGTCGAGCACTTCCAGTTCGCCGATCGCGCCCAGCGCTTGCTTGACGACCTGCGCTCGCAACTTCCCCAGGTCCGCCGCATCACGCTTGAAGAAACGAGCGCGGTCCTTGGCGCGCACGTCGGGCCCGGCGCCCTAGGCGTGACGGTCTCCCCCGCCACCTGAGCGGCAAAGCTGCACTGCGCTGCGTTCGCCGGACGACGGTGAGTGTGGAGCTTTTCCCCATCCTCAAAAGATTTGGTCGAGGACCCGCTTGAGGTGCCGATTCCCGCGCCTTTCCAGCGGGTTCCACCCCGTCGAGTGATGCGAACGGTTGTTCGAGCGCGAATACTCGATGTTGGGCGGTTCGAAGCGCGCCAGTTCTCCAAGCATGCGGCTCGGAGCAAATAGCGCTTCGGAAGCACCGAACACGGCCATCCGCCGCGGTGTTCGCCCGACATACCAACCCGAACCAGGAAGGGGTCAGTCATGCAGGTCTCGACCGTGCTCAAGTGGTTGTCCAACTCGTCGACCGTGGCGACGAGCGCCGGATCAGCGCTCCAACTTGTCCATCGCGCGGTGGATGCGCTTCACCGACACCGGCTGCGACGTGCCGAGCGTCTGCGCGAACAGGCTCACCCGCAACTCCTCGATGAGCCATCCAATGCTCCGCAACGCCTCGCTCGGGGAACGCCCCTGTGGCACCTCGGCCAAAAGATCCCGAAAGCGCTGCTGGACCTCGTCCACTTGGAACATCCAGTCCCGGTCGCGCTGCGGGTGGTACTGGAGCTTGTCCAGCCGCTGCTCGATCGCCCGCAGGTAGCGCGCCAGATCGGACAGCCGCGCGAAGCCCGTTTCGGTCACGAAGCCGGGATGCAGCAGCCCGTCCAGCTGGGCGCGGATGTCGGAGATCGCGTCGGCGTGCAACCCTGCGGGCTGGTCGGCCAACAACGCCTCCACCCGCTGCGCCGCCACCAAGACATGCTCCACTTCGGACACCGCGTCGACTGTGACCCCACCCAGCCGTGCCCGCACCTTGTTCTGGAGGGAGTCGAAAGCTGCCTCGTCCCACACCGGCCCGCCGTTGTCCACCATCAGCTTGTCGACGGCGCAGCTCACGCAGTCGTCGAGCACGGCTGCGAGGTCGCCGTACCGGCTGCTGCCCAGCACCAGGCGGGTGGTGCTGCTCATCCCCCGCTGGATGGACTTCACCGGCGACGGGAGATTCAGCAGCAACAGCCGGCGGGTGCCGTCCCACAGCGCGTGTTGCTGTTCCTCTTCGGTGTCGAACATCCGCACCGCGACGCTGTCCCGTTCGTCCACCAACGCCGGGTACGCCTTCACGGCATGCCCAGACCGCTGCCGCTCGAAGGTGCGCGGCAACCGGCCGAAGTCCCAGGAGCGCAACCCGCTCTGCTCGACGTCGTCCGCAGCGGCGGAGATCTCCGCGCGAAGCTTGGGTTTCAGCCGCTGCTTGAGCGGCTCCAGGTCCTTGGACTCGGCGAGCTTGCGCCCCTTGCCGTCCACCACCCGGAAGGTCATCTTCAGGTGGTCGGGCACCCGGTCGAGGTCCCACTCAGAGCGCGGCACCACCACCCCGGTCATGCTCTGGAGCTGCCGCTGCAGGCCGTCCAGCAGCGCGCCGTCCGGCGAGGTCATGCGGGACAGCGCCGCCTTGGCGAAGTCCGGTGCCGGGATGAAGTTCCGGCGCACGGTCTTCGGCAGCGACTTCAGCAGCGCCGTCACGAGTTCCTCGCGCAGGCCCGGGATCTGCCAGTCGAAGCCGTCCGGTTCGATCTGGTTGAGCACAGCCAGCGGGATGTGCACGGTAACCCCGTCGGCGTCGGCACCGGGCTCGAACTGGTAGGACAGCGGCAGCCGGTGACCGTTCTGCGACCAGAAGTCCGGGTAGTCCTGGTCGTTGACCTCTGCCGATTCCCGGTTGATCAACATCGACTTTTCGAAGTTGAGCAGGTCCGGCTGTTCCTCGGCGGTCTTCTTCCACCACGCGTCGAAGTGCCTGCCGGAAGCCACGTCCGCGCCGATTCGCTGGTCGTAGAACTCGAACAGCGTCTCGTCGTCCACCAGGATGTCGCGCCGCCTGGCACGCTCTTCGAGGTCCTCGACCTCGTCGAGCATCGCCCGGTTCTCGTGGAAGAACGCGTGCCGGGTGTCCCAGTCGCCCTCCACCAGCGCGTGCCGGATGAACAGCTCGCGGCTCAGCTCCGGATCGATGCGCCCGTAGTTGACCTTGCGGCCGACCACGAGCGGCACGCCGTAGAGGGTGACCCGTTCGGCGGCGATCACCGCGGCGCGGTCCTTCTCCCAGTGCGGCTCGCTATAACTGCGCTTGACCAGGTGCTGCGCGAGTTGTTCCACCCACTCCGGCTCGATGCGAGCGGCGATGCGCGCCCAGAGGCGGGAGGTCTCCACCAGTTCCGCGGCCATCACCCAGCGCGGCGGCTTCTTGAACAGCGACGACCCGGGGAACACGGCGAACCGGGCGTTGCGCGCGCCCTGGTATTCGTTCGAACCGCGCCCGGGCGGCCTCGACTTCTTCTCTGTCTTCTTCTCCACATCCTTGAGACCGATGTGCGACAGCAGACCGGCCAGCACCGACTGGTGGATCCGCGCCGCGTCGACGTCCTGGTCGCCGAGGGTCATGCCCATCGACTTGACCATCTGCAGCAGCTGGCCGTAAAGGTCCTGCCACTCGCGAACCCGCAGGTAGTTGAGGAAGTCGGTCCGGCACAGCTTCCGGAACTGGTTGGACGACAGTTCCTTCTGCTGGGTGCGCAGGTACCGCCACATGCTGAGGTAGGCGAGGAAGTCGGACTCTGCGTCCTTGTCGACGAACCGCGCGTGCTTCTGGTCGGCGGCCTGCTGCTTTTCCGCCGGTCGTTCGCGGGGGTCCTGAATGGACAGCGCGGCGGCGATGACGAGCACGTCGCGCACGCAGCCGTTGCGGTCCGCTTCGAGGACCATTCGGGCCAGCCGCGGGTCGATCGGCAGCTGGGCGAGCTTGCGGCCGATCGGGGTCAGTCGCTTGTGCAGCTCGGTCTTCGAACGGTCCAGCGCGCCGAGTTCGTGGAGCAGGTTGACACCGTCGGTGATCTGGCGGCGATCCGGCGGCTCCAGGAACGGGAACGACTCGATCTCGCCCAGCCCCAGCGAGGTCATCTGCAGGATGACCGAGGCCAGGTGGGTGCGCAGGATCTCCGGATCGGTGAACTCGGGGCGGGACTCGAAGTCCTCCTCGGAGTACAGCCGGATGCAGATGCCTTCGGAAACCCGGCCGCAGCGGCCCTTCCGCTGGTTCGCCGACGCCTGCGAGACCGGTTCGATGGGCAGGCGCTGCACCTTCGTCCGAAAGCTGTACCGGGAGATGCGGGCGGTGCCGGGGTCGATGACGTACTTGATGCCGGGCACCGTCAGCGAGGTCTCGGCCACATTGGTGGACAACACGACCCGCCGGCCGCTGTGCGGCTGGAACACGCGGTGCTGCTCAGCGGCCGTCAGCCGCGCGTACAGCGGCAGCACCTCGGTGTTGCGCAGGTTCTGCTGCTTCAGGGCGTCGGCGGCGTCCCGGATCTCCCGTTCACCGCTGAGGAAGACCAGAATGTCGCCCGGCCCCTCCGCGCAGAGCTCGACCACCGCGTCGCAGATGGCCTCCGTCTGGTCCCGCACCACATCCTCGGTCTCATCCGAGTCGTCCAGCAGCGGCCGGTACCGCACCTCGACGGGATAGGTGCGCCCGGAGACCTCGATCACCGGCGCGTCGTCGAAATGCCGCGAAAAGCGCTCCGGGTCAATGGTGGCCGAGGTGATAATCACCTTGAGGTCGGGGCGGCGCGGCAGCAGCTGCTTGAGGTAGCCGAGGACGAAGTCGATGTTCAGGCTGCGTTCGTGGGCCTCGTCGATGATCAGCGTGTCGTAGCGCCGCAGCAGCCGGTCGTGCTGGATCTCGGCCAGCAGGATGCCGTCGGTCATCAGCTTGACCAAGGTGCCGACGCCGGCTCGCTCGGTGAAGCGCACCTGGTAGCCGATGGTACTGCCGAGCTCGGTGTCGAGCTCCTCGGCGACGCGTTCGGCGACGGTTCGGGCGGCCAGCCGCCTGGGTTGGGTATGACCGATCATGCCCCGTATGCCGCGGCCCAGCTCCAGGCACATCTTCGGCAGCTGCGTCGTCTTGCCGGAGCCGGTCTCGCCGGCGACGATGACGACCTGGTTGTCGCGGATCGCCGCGAGCAGGTCGTCCCGGCGTTGGCTGACCGGCAGCGCCTCGGGATAGCTGATCTTGGGCACGTTGCCCCGGCGCTGCTCGACACGCCGCTCCGCGGCCTCGATCTCGCCGGCGATCTCGGCCGTCACGGCCCGCAGTGCCTCCGGATCGCGGATCTTTCGGGCTCCCTCGATGCGACGACGCAGCCGACGCTGGTCATGCAGCATCAGCTCGGGCAACCGTTCTCGCAGATCGACGAGCGGAGATTCAACAGACGACGTACCCATACTCCGTCCAAGCATAGAGAAGGCGTTGCGTCGGCTGCCTCTGGTTTTCGCCGCGCCCACGGCACGCACACCTGGAAGGGGAAATCGAGTGACCCAAGGCACTCAGACCCGCTGGGCGTGGCACAGGTATGCCATTGCGGAGTCGCCGACCCGGGTCAGCACCGCGGTCGCTTCCTGCGTGCCCTTCAGCTTCAGCCGGCGGCGCAGCGCGTCCGGGTCCACGTCGAGACCGCGGACGAGGATCTCCAACCTGCCCACGTCGTGGCTGCGCAGCAGCGCGCGCAGCGACTTCTCGCCGTACCGACCGTGGTCGAAGACCCGGAAGGCTCGAACCCCCGGCGGCGGCTCGTCGCTCGTCAGATAGGCGATGTGCGGGTCGAGCTGGGCGAGCCCGTGCCGCGCGGCGTAGTGCCGGACGAGGCCGGCGCGCACCACGGCGCCGTCCGGGTCGACGATCCACTGCCGAACTTCGACGGCTGGGCAGTCGTCCGGCTCCGCATCGGTGATAGTCCAGCCGGTGCCGTCCCGCCGCAGCACCGTCGCCCGGCGCCGAACGTCGCGGTCAGCCAGCCCTCCGAACCACAGCGCGGCTTCCCGGACCTGACCGGCCAGGGACACCACCTCTGCCTCGGCGCTGTCCGGGACCGCCGCGAAGTCCAGCCCCGGTGCGCACTTCACCACGAGGTCGCGTCGGGCGTACACATCGAGCAGGTCGTCCATCGGTGGGACGAGGTCCGCCGGGTTCCAGCGCCGCCTACCTGCGTCGTCCCGGCGCGCCGGGTCCGCGACCACGGCCGTGCCCCGGGTCACCGGGCGCAATGCGTCGGCCTCCGCGAGCACCGCCGACCGCCCAGAAACCGCGAGGTTGTGCTGGGCCATCAACAACCGAACATGATCGAGGTCGGAGCCGACGCAGCGCGCCGCGACGGCGGTCAGTGCAACCAGGTCCGCGCCGATGGAACAGGTCACGTCGTGCACGTCGCGCCCGGCCAACCGCTGCGCGCGATGCCTGGCCACCACGCTGGCCGTCGCCTGCTGCAACGCCGCGTCGGTGAACAGCCAATCCGCGCAATCATCCAATTTGGACACGGCTCGACGCCGCAGCACGGCCGTCTCCAACGCGGCGGCCGAGAACCGTTCACCGACGAGCTTGCGGGCGGCGGCGACGTCTTTGAGCCGCGTCGAGCTGGTCAACGCGAGCCCGGAGAGCTCGGCGACGGCGTCCCGACCGGCCGCCGAGCGCAGGAAGACCACGTCCTCCGAATCGAAGCTGTACCCCACCAGAACTCCTCAACACCGCTGCCGGAACCATGCTCCGGCAGCGAAGCCGCAGGACGAGCTGGTGGGGCGAGCTGTCACGATCCGTTCCGTCCAGGCCTGAAGTGCCTGTTGTCGAACTCCTCTTCGTCTTCGGAGCGCCGCCACCCGCACCGCCACGAAAGAGGAGTTCGGCAGACATTACCCGATCAGTTCCCGGTGAACTTGGCTTTGCCCGGGCCCTTCTCAATGAACGAGCGCATCCCGATCTTCTGGTCTTCGGTGGCGAAGGTGCCCGCGAAAAGGTGGGTCTCCAGCTTCAGCCCGGTGTCCAGGTCGACGTTCAGCCCACCGTCGATCGCCGCCTTGGCCGCGGCTAGTGCGCGAGCCGCACCGCCGGTGAACTGCTCGGCCCAGCACCGCGCCGCCGCGTACACCTCGTCGGGCGCCACGACCTCGTCGATCATGCCCAGTGACAGCGCTTCCTTGGCGTCGACGAAACGCCCGGTGTAGACGATGTCCTTCGCCTTGCTGGGCCCGATCAGGCGGGCGAGCCGCTGCGTGCCGCCCGCGCCGGGAATCACACCCAGCAGGATCTCGGGCTGGCCGACCTTGACGTTCTCCCCTGCGATGCGCCGATCGCAGCTCAACGCCAGCTCGAAACCGCCGCCGAGGGCGTACCCGGTCAGGGCGGCCACGGTCGGTTTTGGGATGGCGGCGACGTGGCTCATCGCGTCCGACAGGCCGCGCTCCTCCTTGCGGGCCATGTCGGCGTAGGACATCTCGGCCATCTCCTTGATGTCCGCGCCCGCCGCGAAGACCTTTTCACCGCCGTAAACGATCACGGCCCGAACGTCGGAGCGCTCGGCGGCCTCAATCGCGGCGTCACGCAGCTCCGTCTCGATCTGCCGGTTCAACGCGTTCATCGGCGGCCGATCCAGCCGGATCGTCCCGATCGCGCCATCCACCTCAAGCCTGACGAACTCGCCCACGCAGCAACCTCCTCGTCGAACCGCCACCTCGCGGGCAGGCTATCGCGCACCACCCCGGACATGCTGTGTCGCGGATCTCAGCCGCGCCGCCGGGCGAAGAACCGGTCGCCGCTGCGCTGCAGTTCAAGGTCTTGGTCGAAGGTCTTGGACAGGTTGTCCTCGGTGAGCACATCGTCGAGCAGGCCTTGCGCGACGATGTTCCCCTCACGCAGGAGCAGGCCATGGGTGAAGCCCGGAGGAATCTCCTCGACGTGGTGGGTGACCAGCACCGACGCGGGCGCGTCCGGGTCCATGGCCAGCGCGGACAACCGCGCCACCAGATCCTCCCGGCCGCCCAGGTCCAGCCCCGCAGCCGGCTCGTCCAGCAGCAGCAGCTCGGGATCGGTCATCAGGGCCCGCGCGATGGTGGTGCGCTTGCGCTCCCCCTCGGACAACGTCGCGTACTCGCGGTCGGCCAGGTGCGCCACGCCGAGGATGTCGAGCAGTTCGGCGGCGCGGTCGGTATCCATCGCGTCGTATTCCTCGCGCCACCGGCCGAGCACCGAATATCCGGCGCTGACCACGACATCGCGGACCAGTTCGTCGCCGGGGATGCGGGCAGCCAGAGCCGCCGAGCACAGGCCGATGCGGGTCCGGAGGTCGAACACGTTGGTCTTGCCGAGCCGTTCGCCGAGCACATCGACGCTGCCCTCACTCGGGTGCATCTCGGTGCTGGCCATCTTCAGCAGCGTCGTCTTGCCAGCCCCGTTGGGGCCGAGCACCACCCAGCGCTCGTCGAGCTCCACCGACCAATTCACGTCGGCCACCAGCGTGGTCTTGCCCCGCCGAACACCGACGCCATCCATCCGGATGACCAGGTCGTCCACGTCTACCTCCCAGCCGTGACTGACCGCAGCGCCGCGGCGACGCGCAGGCGGTTCGTCTCCGTCCGGACCGCCGCAGGTATCCGGCAGGTCCCTCCGAGGCCCCATTGTTCCGCCTGCACCTGCGGCGGCTGCGGCCGGGAGCACCCTGCGCCCACCTGCCCCGAAGGCCCCGGTCGGGTGACGATCATCGGGCGCCCAGATACCGGGACGATCGCGATCGTGCTCGCATTGCGGCCCGGCCCATGCCACGATCAGCGACGTGTCCGATTCGTTGCTCACCCGCGATCGCGTGATCGACCTGTTCCTGGTCGTCACTTCCGCCTGTCGCTGAAGCGGTCTGCTCCGCCTTTCCAGGCTCTCATCGCGCGGTCCGACGAATCCATCAACTGAAGCACGCCCCTGCCTCGGCAGGGCGTGCGCGTCGTGCCGTGCTCACCGCAAGACGAACTTGGAGACACGCATGAGCGCTGTGCGACAGCACCCGTCCAACGCCAACCAACTTTCCGAGTACACCCCGACCGAACAGGTTTCCGAGCCAGGTGCGGTGGAACTGCACCCCGGGCTCGACCTGCCGTTGCTGCACGACCTAATCCGCCCCGACCACCTTTTGTGGACGCCGCGCGAGCTGCGCGACCTCACCAGCCTGGTCGCGTCCGAACTGACCGGCCCATTGCTCGACGTCGTGCGCATCGACGACGAACGGCGATGGTGGGCGAAGCTCAGCCTGACCGCGGGCGTCGAGTTGTGGCTGCTGTCGTGGGCTCCCGGCCAGGGCACCCGACCACACGACCACGGCGGCGCGTCCGGCTCGTTCTCCGTGCTGTTCGGCGAGCTTCGGGAGGACTACCGGTATCCAGCGGGCCCGATCCGCACCACGCACCACGACGTCGGCTCTGGCGTCGGCTTCGGCAGCGGGCGCGCGCACCAGGTCCGCAACGTCAGCTCGGTGAACTCGGCGAGTGTGCACGCATATTCGCCACCGCTGCTGCCGGTCCGCTATTACGCGGATCTGGCTGACGTGCCACCAGTCCCGCCGCAACGACCGCACGTTGCGCAAACGCGCGCACCACACCCGAAGGAGCTCGGATGACCGCGATCCCGACGCAACGACAGGACAGCATCACGGCCGGCCCGTTCGGCATCGAGCACCTGCTGGCCGACTCGCGTGCGAAGTTGGCCCGGGTCTCCCCGCAGGAAGCGCTCGCGTTGCAGCAGGAAGGCGGCCTGATCATCGACATCCGGCCGCAGTCCGACCGGCTTGCCGAAGGCGAGATCCCGGGTGCGCTGACTGTGGAGCGGATCGTTCTGGAGTGGCGCCTGGACCCGGCCGGCGGCCACCGCCTGAACGGCCTGCACCCCGACCGCCCGGTCGTCCTGGTGTGCAACGAGGGCTACGCCTCCAGCCTCGCCGCCGCCCAGGCGAAGACGCTCGGCCTGTCCAAAGCCACCGACCTCGCCGGCGGCTTCCGGGCCTGGAAAGCAGCAGGCCTACCGGTTACCACCAACGCCTGACGCCCCGCACACCCACCGTGAGCAAGGGGACCTTCCTGCCACCCGTGACAGGAAGGTTCCCTTCCTCACACCAGCCGCCGCGGTCAATGACAGGAACGTTCCCTTCCTCACGCCAGCCGCCGAGGCGCACCGATGAGGCGCAAGACGATTACCGGTACCGGGGCCCACTGTGGACCGGACAGCGACGAGCACGATCTGCGCCCCGGGAGCCTGATGTGCCCCGAGCTGCCGGTGGCGGCAAACCGCGCAGCCACAAGAGTCGACTGTGGACGTGAAACTAGATCAACGATCGCGGGAATTCGGGAATTCCCAGCGGCGCCGACACGCAGTAGATCAAATCGGGCACCTCCCCCGGCCTGGCAATGTGCCGCCTCGTCAGCAACGCGCAACTCCTGGTCAGGGCCCCTAAGCACGTCGCGGTGCCTCAGCGCCCGACTGCACTCCCGGTCGGCGACCTGCCCAAACGGCACATCGGGCGCGGCCTGGTCCCGTACGCTTCCATCCTTGTGCGAGCTCAGAATCTTTTGTTCCGCCCTTGGGTCGTGACCGCCATCGTGGGCGCGGTCGCAGTAACGGCCGTGGAACTGGTCGCGGGCACTGGCCCGGGCGGCACCGCCGTCGGCTGGCTCGGTTCCCTAGCCGGGGTGATCTTGCTGCCGATGGCTACCCAGCTGGGTTTGCTCGTGGGCTCGGTGATTTTCGGGCTGCGGGTCCGGCAGGTGGTGTTCGGCGCGATGCGGGAGGTCGCGTCGTGGCGGATCGGCCGGGTGACCTTCACGATCCGCTGGCTGCCGGTTACGTTGCGTTCGCAGATCGGTCCGTGGTGTTCCCCGGTGATCCTGCGTTGCTGGCTGGCGGGCCTGCTGTCGGCGCTAGTCGGCGTCGCCGTCGTCGTGGTCGGCTGGTTGCTCGCCGCCGGTCCTTTCGGCCGCGGTTTCATGCTCGCCACAACGCCGCTCATGCTCTACAAGTTGTGGCCGAGGCGGGTTCCGCTGACCACCTCGACCGGCTGGTTGCTCTTCTCTCTGCCGCGCATGCGCGACCCCGAACGCGCCGATTTCCTCGCCGCACCGATGACCGCCCGCGTTTTCGAGGCGCTGCGCGAAGGCGCCATCGAACGCGCGCAGACGCATGCTGATGAACTCGCCACGAAGTACCCGGGTTTGAACGCCACGATCTCTTGCCAGGCCGCCGTGATGGAGTCTCGCGGCGAATACGCGCCGGGGGTTCTGCTGATACTGAAGTTCCTGTCGGAGAAAGACGAACTCCCACCGCGCAAGATGTCCTACGTGCTGGCGGGCCTCGCGGGCCTCGGTTTCAAGGCTGTGGAAGCCGGTCAGCTGCCTGCGGAAACCTTGCTGCCGACCGCGAAGAAGGCCCTCGACGACGCGATCCGGCTCGGCTTCCCGGAGTTCGAGCTCAGCGGTGCGAGCGGACTGCTCGCGCTGATCGAGGGCGAAGCGGATCGCGCCGTCCGCCTCGCCACGACCGGCGCCGACTACAACCACTCACCACTATCCCGCGCCGACGACCTCGTCACGCTCGCCCGCGCACACATGGCGTGCCACGACAACGCCGCCGCGCGGATCGCGTTGGCCAAGGCCGAGGAGTTGGCCCCGTGGTCGCCGAGGGTCGTCGAGACCCGCGAGCGGCTTTCCGTGGCGTGATCGCGCTGCATCACTCCACCGAAAGCACCAGTTTCCCGGTGGCGCGGTTGGTTTCGCCGAGGGCGTGCGCTTTGGCCGCCTCCGCCAGCGGGAACACACCGGCGATCTCCGCATACAGTCGTCCGGATTCGACGAGTTCGACGACCGCGCGCATGCCCGCCTGATCGGCCTCGACGAGCATCAGCTCCACCCGCGCTCCAAGCCGTTCCGCCTCGGAGGCGATCGTCTCCCGCCCGAACGGCAGGATGGATACCAGGACTCCACCGCGCCTGAGAGTCCGCAGGGAACGGGCGCGGGTGTCGTCCGCGATGGTGTCCAGCACGGCATCTACATCGCTGACGACGTCCGCGAAATCGACCTCCCGGTAGTCCATCAGATCGTCAGCGCCCCAGGCCTCGCAGGAATTCGTGCTTACCCGCGCTGGCCGTCGCGATCACGTGCGCACCTCGCGCCTTGGCGATCTGCACGGCGAAGTCGCCGACCCCACCAGCGGCCGCGTGGATCAGGACACGTTGCCCGGACTGCAACTGCGCGCGGCCGACACCGTCGTGATCCGCCGTACGACTTGACCAAGATCGCCGCAGAACTCACGCAGCCGGTGGCCGACGCCTTAGCACTGATCCGCCCGGGCACCCGCATAGTTTCCATCTGCACGGGCGCGTTCGTCCTCGCCGCGGCCGGAATGCTCGACGGCCGGCCGGCAACCACGCACTGGTGCTTGGTCAAGCCGTTTCGGGCGGATGTACCCCGCCATGCGGCTGGACCCGGACGTGCTCTTCATCGACGACGGCGACGTGCTGATCTCCGCGGGCGCGGCCTTCGGTGTCGACGTGTGCCTGCACATCGTGCGCGCGGACCACGGCAGCGAGGTGGCCAACCAAGTGGCGCGGAAATGCGTTGTGCCGCCGTGGCGCGATGGCGGCCAGGCGCAGTACATCGAGCAGCCGGTCCCCGAACCGTCCGAGAACGGCACCGCGCCGACCAGGGATTGGGCCACCGCGAACCTCCACCTGCCGCTGACGCTGGCCAATCTCGCCGAGCACGCGCGCGTGAGCGGCCGCACGTTCGCCCGGCCGGTTCCGCGACGAGGTGGGGCTCAGCCCCGGCCGGTGGATCATCCAGCAGCGCGTCGCCGGGGCCCGCCACCTGCTGGAATCCAGCGACCTGTCGATTGACCAGATCGCAGATCGCCACGCAGGTCGGCTTCGCGACGGCCGCATCGCTGCGCCAACACCTGCACACCGCGATCGGTGTCTCGCCGCTGGCCTACCGACGCACCTTCCGCGCCAACATCTGACGGCCAGTCGCAGCAGCAAGTTCGCGTTCCGCGCACCGGAAACCGTGGCTCTAACCAACCGGTGAAGTTTTCAGAGGTTCGCGCCCTTCGACTGGTTGCACTGGGCACACAGCAGCTGGAGGTTCTCCTCGGTCGAGCTGCCACCGAGCGCGATCGGGATGATGTGGTCGTACTGGATCTCGAAGTCGGTGCCGCACTGGACGCACCGTCCGCCGTCGCGCTGGAACACCCGCCTCTTGATCTCGCGCGGGATCGCCGGGCGGCGGCCGGGCGAGCGCACATCGGTTTTGAGCAGCAGGTGTGCGCGGTCCAGCCTGGCCTTCTCCTTGCGCTGCCGGTCCCGCACGAGGGCGACGACGTCCTGCGCCGAGTAACCACCCGACTCCCAGTAGAAGGAGCCCTCGAACCACCACCACATCCGGTCGCCGGAGGACGCCACGCGCACCGGCCGGTTCAGCTGCTCGACGCGCATCCCGTCGAGCCGTCGCCGGTCGATGCGCGTCGGCGGGCAGCCGGTGCCGACGAAGAACCACCGGCGGAGGAACAGGAATCCCCGGTCGTGGAAGAAGTCGGCGTTGGCGTCGGGGCGGAGCTGCGTGCTGCTGGTGCCGCGGGGCCGGGCGAACGGGGGCGTCTTCGGCCACCGGCGCTGCCACAGGGACAGCCCCGCGATCACAACGAAGGCCAATGCCGCGAGCAGAACCAGGTTCAGCACCGAATCGACGAAGGCAGCCACTCGAACCCCCAGGTCGCCGGGCGGACCGCGAGGCCCGAAGCACCCAGGAAATTACCGTGCGCGACCGATTCAGCACCGGAATTTCTCAACGACTCCTCTTCAAGATCACGCGGATGGCCCAAGTGCGTTCCGGCCGCGGAAAATCGGGCGATCAGCGGGGTTCGGTGAGGCGCTCGACGGCCTTTCGAGCCGCCGCCCGCACATCCGCCGGCTTCGCGTCGCCGAGCATCATGCGACGCAGTTGCGGCACGGCCAGCGGCCAGCTGATCAAACCGATCGACAGCAGGGCGAGCATCCCGGGATCGAACTCGCCGGTCACGTTGCCGCTTTCCTGGGCGCGACGGACTGCTTCCGCTTGGTGCCGGTAGTGCTCGGCGCGTTCGGACTCGGCGACAACGCCGGTTTCGCCGCGCTCTAGGGCTTCCCACAGCAGCAGGCGCAGCACGTGCGGGTTCGCGACGTGGTAGTCGGCGAGGCGGTCGACGTAGCCGGGCAGGTCGTCGCCGCCCATCGGGATCTCGGCGGCCAGCTCATCCATCGTTCGTTCCAGCACCGCCGAGAACAGCGCGTCCTTGCTGCCGAAGTAGGCGTAGATCAGCTGCTTGTTCGCCTGCGCCTGCTTGGCGATCCGGTCGACGCGCGCACCGGCGATACCGTAGGCAGCGAACTCGGCGATCGCCGCCTCGAAGATCCGGGCTTTGGTGGCTTCGGCGCTGCGGGACACACCCGAACTGTACTCGCCGAACCAACCAACCAGTTGAAAGAGATCACTCCCGTCAGTTTCGACCAACCATCTGGTTGGCGACTCGCATCACTGCCCGGTGGTTCCGTCGATGCGTTCGCGGATCAGGTCGGTACGGCCGTTGTGGCGCGCGTATTCCTCGATCATGTGCGCGCGGACATACTGGAGTGAGACGACCTCGCCGTGGTGTTCGACGGTGACCTCGAGGGATTCGGCGGCGGCCACGATTCGGCGCTGGGACCGCGCGCACTCCCAGCGCCGAATCGTGAAGGCTTCGTCGAATCGGTGGTGCCGACGCCGAAGTCGGCGAACTCGCTCGCCTCCCGTGGCGTCCACGGGCTCGTGCTGTTCTCTCGAGCACGTCCCGGAACCAGCTGCGCTCGACGTCGGCCAAGTGCCGAACCAACCCGAGCAAGGCCGGGTGGGCGCCGTGGGTGAACTTCAACCGCGCACGTCCATCCGACTGCATTCCAGGCGGCGGACCGCTCCCGCGTCACCGACTCCCGCCGACCGAGTCGATGACCGGGCGTGCGTCGGCCGGAGGCGACTCGCCCGGTCGGCCCTCTTACCGGGTGAACAGCACGACGTACGAGTGCATCTCACCGTGCTCGCCGAGCCGTTCGAAAAGGCCCTCCAAGTGCAGCACCGACCTCACCCGGACCTTGAGCATGCCGGGCGGGCATCGAGGCTTCGTGGACGCGGCGGTGTGGGGCGCAACCGCAGTCGCCAACCTCGCCTCCACTGCGGTCCTCGCGGTCGGCGGGTACGCAGCGCTGGGGGGCGGTCGGTGCACTGCTGGCCGTGCTGCCGACCGCGGTGGTAGCGCGGCAGTGACAGGTCAGCTCGCGAGGACGACCTTGCCCAGTTCGGCGGGCCCGGACAGCAGCGGATGCCGGGGCAGGACCCGGACGGTGTAGCCCGCAGGTCCCGCGTGCGGCAGCGTCACCGACGCTTCATATTGGCCGCCTTCCGCCGGGTGCATCGACTCGGTGACGAAGTCGTGCAGGACGTCGGAGTCGTCCACGCGCCCCACCACAACCTCGACGTCCACATCGGACGGATCGAGCCCGGCCAGGTCGACCCGCGCCCGCACCGTGACCTGCCCGCCGAGCAGCGGAGTACCGCCGTCGTCGACGGACATCTCGGCGTCGCTGATCCGCACCCATGTCCAGGCCGCCTGCAACCGAGCCCGGTAGTCGGCGATCTCCCGCGCCCCGCGGTAGTCATCCGCCGTGACGGCCCGCGCCGACCGCGCGGCCGGCGTGTAGTGGTTGTCGACGTACTCGCGGATCATCCGGGCCGCCTGCACGCGCGGCCCCAGCGTCGCCAGGGTGTGCCGCACCATCGACATCCACTTGCCCGGCACCCCGTCGGTGTTGCGTTCGTAGAACATCGGGGCCACGTGGTCGCAGATCAACTCGTACAGGGCCGCGGATTCCAGGTCGTCACGCCGGTTCGGGTCACTGACCCCGTCGGCGTTAGGGATCGCCCAGCCGTTGTGGCTGTCGAACATCTCGTCCCACCAGCCGTCCCGCACCGACAGGTTCAGGGCGCCGTTGAGGGCCGCCTTCATCCCCGAGGTGCCGCACGCCTCCAGCGGGCGCACGGGATTGTTCAGCCACACGTCGCAACCGGATACCAGGTACTTGGCCAGCGACATGTCGTAGTCCGGCAGGAACGCGATGCGGTGCCGCACGTCGGGCTGGTCGGCGAAACGCACGATCTGCTGGATCATCGCCTTGCCACCCTCGTCGGCGGGGTGCGACTTGCCGGCGACCACGATCTGCACCGGGCGGTCGGCGTCGAGCAACAGCTCCCGCAGCCGCTCGGTGTCGCGCAGCATCAGCGTGGCCCGTTTGTAGGTCGGCACCCGGCGGGCGAAGCCGATGGTCAGCACGTCCGGGTCGAAAACCGTGTCGCACCAACCGAGTTCCAGATCCGAGGCGCCACGCCGCAGCCACGCGGTGCGCAGCCTGCGGCGCACCTCGTCCACCAGGCGTTGGCGCAGCGAGCAGCGCAGTTCCCACAGCAGCGAATCGCTGACCGGCTCGATGCCGCGCAGCCCAGCCCCGCTGTCCATTTCGGACTCGCCGAGCAGTTTGCCCAGTTCGCGCGCCGACCATGTGGGCCCGTGCACCCCGTTGGTGACCGAGCGGATCGGGATCTCCTCGGTACCGAAGCCCGGCCACAAGTTGCGGAACATCTTGCGGATGACCTTGCCGTGCAGCTCGGAAACGCCGTTGGCGCGCTGCGCGAGCCGCAGCCCCATGTGGGCCATGTTGAACATGCCCGGGTTGTCCTCGGCGCCCAGCGCCAGCACCCGGTCCGTGGTCACGCCGGGCAGCAGGGCCTGCGCGGAGCCGTCGGCGAAGTAGTGCCGCACCAAATCGACCGGGAAGCGGTCGATCCCGGCCGGGACCGGGGTGTGCGTGGTGAACACCGTTCCCGCCCGCACTGCGGCCACCGCCTGGTCGAACTGCAGGCCCGGCGATTCCAGCAGTTCGCGGGTCCGCTCCAGGCCCAGAAACCCGGCGTGGCCCTCGTTGGTGTGGAACACCTCGGGCTGCGGGTGACCGGTCAGCTCGCAATACGCGCGGACCGCGCGCATGCCGCCGATCCCGGCGAGGATCTCCTGGCGGATCCGGTGCTCGGCGTCGCCGCCGTAGAGCCGATCGGTGGTGCCGCGCAGGTCGTCGTCGTTCTCCGGCAGGTCGCTATCCAGCAGCAGCAGCGGAACCCGGCCCACCTGCGCCTTCCAGATCCGGGCGTGCAGGGTGCGACCGGCAGGCATAGCGACCCGCACCTGGAGGGGCCGCCCGGACGGCTCGGTCAGCATCTCCAGCGGCAGGCCGCGCGGATCCAGCACCGGGTAGTGCTCGACCTGCCAGCCCTCCGCCGACAGCGACTGCCGGAAGTACCCGGACCGGTACAGCAGCCCGACCCCGATCATCGGCACGCCAAGGTCGGAGGCCGACTTCAGGTGGTCACCGGCCAGCACCCCGAGCCCACCGGAGTAGTTCGGCAGGGCCTCGGTGAGCCCGAACTCCATCGAGAAGTAGGCGATCGAGGCGGGCAACCCGGCGTCCTCGTCCTGCCGCTGCTGGTACCAGCGTGGCACCGTCAGGTACCGGCGCAGGTCGTCGTCGACGGCCCGGGTTCGCGCCAGGAAGTCCTGGTCGCCGGCCAGCTGCCGCAGCCGCTCGGCGGGCACCTCGGCGAGCAGCCGCAGCGGGTCCGTACCCACCGACGACCACACCTGCGGATCGACCGCCGCGAACAGGTCCTGGGTCGGCGGATGCCAGGCCCAGCGGAGGTTGGTCGCCAGCGTGCCGAGCGCGCTCAACGGCTCCGGCAGGTGGGCACGCACGGTGAAGCGGTGGACTGCTCTCACAGCAGCGGACCATATCTTGGAACGCGGCGGCCCGTTCGCGGACATGCCACCCCCGTCGCCGCTCGTGACCGATGGGAAGCTTGGCTGCGTGCGCGCGATTGGACTGGTGGCCTTGGCGATCTTGCTGATGGCCGGCGCTTGCACGGGGGCACCACCGCAACCATCCCCTGTGGCCGATCACACGGTCGACCCGTCGTTCGTGCACGCCACCGACCGGGGCGACGCCGACCGGCTCGCGGCCACGGTCGTCACCGACGTCCAGCGGTACTGGGCCGCGCAGTACCCGGCGGTGTTCGACAAGCCCTGGAGGGACCTCGACGGCGGCTTCTTCTCGGTCGACACCAATGGCGCCGGCGCCCCGCCGCCCTGCGCGGCCGATGTGAAGGACATCGAAGGCAACGCGTACTACTGCGCCACGGTCGACGCCATTGCCTGGGACCGCGCAGCCCTGGTCCCGGTCCTGCGAGAGCACTACGGCGACGCATCGGTTGCTGTGGTGCTCGCGCACGAGATCGGCCACGCGGTCCAGCGACGCGCCGGGCTGGATGCCGGTGGCGCTCCGATGCGTCTCGAAGCGATGGCGGACTGCTACTCGGGTTCGTTCATCCGCTGGGTCGTGGACGGCCACGCCGAGCACCTGCACATCAACTCCGAGCAACTGGACCGCGCAATGCGCGCGCTCATCGGATTCCGCGATCCGGTGAGCACGAACAGCACCGCCACCCACGGCACCGCCTTCGCCCGCATTTCGGCCTTCCAAAGCGGATTTCTCGACGGCCCGCGACACTGCACCGACGTGACCGAAACCTCGCTGGCGGAACCGACGCCGGACGATCCGAACGAACCGCTGGACGACGTCCTGCGGGCCGATCGCATCTCCGGCTACTTCGGCGATCTCGTCGCGCAGCACGGCGGGCGGTGGACCGCGCCTGCCGTCCGATCCGCGCCCGGATGTCCCGAAACGACTGGCGCTGCACAGTTCTGCGCAAAACCTCCGACCATCGTCCTCAACCGAGCAGCGCTGGCCGAGCCGCATCGCAGCGTCGGCGACCAGGCCGTCACCACGCTGCTCGCCTCCCGATTCGCGGTGGCAGCCCTCACCGAACTCGGCCGCCCCACCACCGGAGCTGCGGCGGGCAAGCAGATCGCCTGCCTCACCGGCGCATACACGGCTGCGCAACCCGCGCTGTCGGCAGGCGACGTCGACGAGGCCGTCACGATCACGCTCGACTCCGATGACGTCTCCCGCGACGCGCACGGCACCAACTCCCTGACGGGATTCGACCGGATCGCGGCCTTCCGCACCGGAGCGCTCGACGGCGCGGCGGCCTGTGGCTGATCAGGACTCCGCATCGTAAGCGGCGCGCGCCCGGACGATCCCGGGCCGGTGGCGCTCCGCCCGGCCCAACCAGCCCGGCCAGCGTCCCATGCAGCTCGCGCGCCATCGGCGTGAGCTCGTACTCCGCCTTCGGCGGAACGGTCGGGTGGCCGGTGCGGACGAGCAGCCCGCCGCGCTCCAACTTCCGCGGGTTCAGCGTGAGCATCCGCCGGATGATGCCCTGGATGTTGCGATGCTCCACTTCCCCGCGACTTGACTGTTCCCGTCGCCAGGCTCGAGGGATTCTTCGTCCCGCCGCTGTCGGCATAATGGGATTTCCTGGCTCAAGGTGCTCGATCGTCCAGCGAACGATTGGGTCTTCTGCTCTCGACACCAGCCGGGTACAGCCCAGCCCGGACGAGCATCACACGCGCAGAGTTCTTGTCCCCGCGGGCAGACGTGTCCACACGCGGTGCAGGTGCAGGTGCGTTCTGACAGCGGTAGCGCGTGCCTGGCTCTCGCGTCGCGCTGACGCTGTCCTGTGTCGTGTGTTTGGAGTCCACGGGCACGACCAAGCGGTTGTGCTTGCGCCCCACCTCGATCAGGGCCGTCTCCGTCGTGACAATCGCCGGGCCAGCGGCTTTGCGGGCCATCTTGGTCTTGGGCAGGAACTTGGGCGCGGAAGTCTTCTAGTGCGATCGCATCGTGGCCGGTCACCACCCGCTTAGCCAATTTACGGGCGGCGTGCTGGCGCTGACGGGCGAGCTTCTGGTGCAGCTTTGAGACTCCAGCACGCAGCCACTCGTGCTCTGCGCCACGAGGTCAGCAGCTTGTCCAAGTGCGCGGGACCGCACTTCTCGCCATTGCGGTTCGCTTCGCGAGAGACAGCGACGCAGTAGTTCCACACCCACCGGCAACTGTCCCACTCAACGAATAGGCCGCGTCGGCCAGTTCGGGAGACACGCAAGCGATAGACGTTACCGGGAATTTCCCGATAGCTACCGTCTGCACGTACGAACTAATGAAGATCACTGTACGTGGCGGTTTACGGAGATCAATTCCGGGTGCGGTACAGGCAGCACGCGGTTTTCTTCGCGCACGTCAAATCGTTTTCGGCACCAAATGCCGGCATCTCGCAAGTCAAATTCGTGTGGCCTGCTGGTTCATCGCTACGAATCCTGTCGGTGCTCTCATTCAACCGCAAGCACGCCACTTACAACCTGCCGCCTGCATCAAGAACCCGAGCTCCGCCGGGAAACTCCCCGGTCCCGACCACGGCCCGACGGCCACGACCCGACGTGAGCAAGGGAACCTTCCTGTCATCCCGTCCACGGCCCGACGTGAGCAAGGGAACCTTCCTGTCACCCGGCGCCCCGGGATCCGGCGAGATCGCACGTGGGGTCGATCTCGTAACCGATAGGCTGCTTCGGGCATCGGGCGGCGCAGGGGCCGGGCCGGTGGCAGAAGGACTTCGGTCAGCAGGATGGGGCGCGGCAGTGGTACCGGTATCGACAAGAAGCCGACGACAGAAACAGATCCTCGGCACCGCGGTCTCGGTGCTCGCATGCATCGCCCTCGTCGGCGGGTGTTCGCAGATGGTCAGCGGCACCCCCACGACGCTCGGCGGCTATTCGACCACCGAAGTCGCCGGCTTGCCCGCAAGCAACGGTCCCAGCGGCCCCAAGAACGGCGCTCCGGAGTCGTCGTTACCAGTGGAGGGCACCGACAACGGCGCGATGGACAAGCTCGCGCGCAACGCGGTCGCCGACATCGACACCTACTGGACCGAGACCTTCCCAAAGGCATTCCCCGGCAAGCGCTTCCAGCCGGTCAAGCGGCTGGTGTCCTACGACCCGGGCGGCCCCGGCATCCAACTGTGCGGGGAGAACACCGCCGGCGTGGTCAACGCGTTCTACTGCCCGCCGGAGGACTTCATCGCGTGGGACCGCAGCACCCTTCTACCGGAGCTCAACAACAGCTTCGGGCCGATGGCCGTGGTGACGGTGCTCGCGCACGAGATGGGGCACGCCGTGCAGCACCGCGCGGGCACGGCCACCTCGAACGACCAGGTGATCGTGCTGGAGCAGCAGGCGGACTGCTTCACCGGCGCGTACTTCCGGCACGTCGCCGAGGGATCTTCTGCGTATTTTCAGGTTTCCACCGGCAAAGGCCTCAACCAGGTCATGGGCGTGCTGAACTTCATCCGGGACTCCCCGGGTGATTCCGACTTCCGGGACGGAAGCGCGCACGGATCCGCATTCGACCGGGTCACGGCGTTCCAGTTCGGATTCAGCGAGGGCCCGCAGCGCTGCGCCAAGATGGACTTCAGCGACGTCCAGAAGCGCACCACGCTCTTCCAGGCGTGGAAGCCGATCCAGAAGCAGGACACCGATCTCCCGGTGGACCGGAAGAGCCTCAACGAGGTGGAGCAGAGCCTGCGCACCGTGTTCCGCGACACCGGCGCCGAGCCACCCAAGATCGTCACGGAGCTGAAGCCGTGCGGTCGCGAGCAGGCCACCTCACCTGCGTCCTACTGCCCGAGCACGAACACGATCTCGTTGGACATTCCCGCCCTGCAGAAGATCGCTCAACCGCCGAGCAACAGCGGGGACACCAGCGGCTACGGCGATTTCGCCGCCTACGCCCAGGTGGCGTCCAGGTATGCGCTGTCGGTGCAGAAGGCCGCGGGCCTGCCGCTGGACGATGAGGCCGCCGGCCTGCGCACCGCCTGCATGGTCGGTTCGTGGAGCGGGCTGCTGGTCGAGGACCCGATTGGGCAGCGCAACCCCGTCGGCAACCTGCGGATCGTGCCGGACGACATTGACGAGGGGGTGTCCGCGCTGCTTGGCGAGGACAGTCTGATCGCGGCGAACGTTCACGGCGACCAGGTGCCCGTCGGGTTCGCGCGGGTGGAGGCGTTCCGAGTTGGCGTCCAGGAGGGATTCGCCCCGTGCAGCACCAAGTACGGCGGCTGAGCTGACGGAACCTGCGGTGTCGTCCCGGATTATCGGGACGACACCGCTCTTCTTTTCGTCGGAACAACCCGAACCGGTCACGGGCGTCCCACGGACATGCCACTCGATCGGAGTCGTGACTGCGGCCTCCTCAACGCACGGGACCTCGGGCGGTCTCAGCGTGGGCGCGGGGCGGAAAACCCGTTGGGGTGCGGTGGCTCGCTAGTAAGTACCAGCCGCGGTTCACAGATGCAGGCTGGTCGGCGCTCCAGCGGCACGGCATCCGCACGATCATCGACCTCACGGGGAAGACGAACGCGAGCCGGACGCGGCCCTGCGGCCGCCAGAGCTGACGACGGTGCGCCTGCTGCTCGACGACTACTCGGACACCGAGTTCTGGGAGCAATGGGCGGCGCGATTTCCTGCACCCCGCTTTACTACCAGCCGTTCCTGGACCGGTTCCCGCAGCGGATCGCGGAAGTGTGCGGCGCGATCACGCGGGCCGAGCCGGGCGGTGTGGCGGTGCACTGCGGCGGTGGCCGGGACCGCACCGGCCTGATCGTTGTCGTGCTGCTGGCCCTGGTCGGCGCTGAACCGGCGGACATCGCCTCGGGCTACGCGCTCAGCCAAGTTCGCCGCGCCGAATTGTGCGCCCGGGTGGGGCTGGGCGACGACACCTCGAAGATCAAGCAGCTCATCGCCCAGCACGGCACCAGCGAGGACGAACTGATCCGCGAGGCCGCGACCTCGCGCGACATGGCGGCACCTGCGCTCCGGCGGGATCTCCGCGGCGGAGCTGACTGCATTGCGCGACAGGCTGATCGCCTAACCGATTGCCGGCGTACCCCGAGCCGGCTGGGCGCGGAGGCGGCCCATCTCCAGGAAAAGTAAAAAGCGGCGATTTCGAGCGAAATCGCCGCTCCCCATGTGTCCTGGGTTCAGAACAGGGCGCTGGCGAGCGCCCTGCGGGCTGCCGCGACCCGGTCGTCGCTTTCCGGGAAGACCTCGAACATCTCGATCAGGTGCCGACGGATCCGGTCCCGGTCGTCGCCGGAGGTGCGCTTGATCGCGCGGATCAGCCGGTCGAAGCCCTCCGGAACCCGGCCCACGGCGACCTCCGCGTCGGCGGCGGCAAGCTGGGTGTCGATGTCCTCCGGGGCCGCGTCGGCGCGCTCGATCGCGGCCGGGTCAGCCTGTTCGGCGCGCGCCGTGAAGCGGACCTGCGACAGCGCCGCCTTGGCCTGCTCGTTGTTCGGCTCGGAGGCGAGGATCTTCTGGTAGGCCGCCTCGGCGGCGGCGTAGTCGCCGCGCTCCAGCGCGTCCTCGGCGGCGGTGAACCGCGGGTCCTCGGGCTCCTCCTCGGCGGCCGGTTCGACGCCCTCTTCGGCGGCGCGGATGCCGGGCATCTGGTCGCGTAGGGCGTTCAGCAACGAGTCGATCCACTGGCGAATCTGCGCTTCCGGGAGGGCACCGGCGAAGGCGTCCACCGGCTGCCCACCGGCGATGGCGATCACCATGGGCACCGACTGCACCTGGAACAACTGCGCGATGCGCGGGTTCGCGTCGACGTCGATCTTGGCCAGCACCCAGGCGCCGTTGGCCTCCCGGGCGAGTCGTTCGAGCAGCGGGGAGAGCTGCTTGCACGGACCGCACCAAGTCGCCCAGAGGTCGACGACCACGGGCACCTGCATGGACTTCTCGACGACCTCGGCCTGGAAGGTGGCCTCGGTCACATCACTCACCGCAGCGGTCGCCGACCCCACACCGCTTCCGCCGTTGGCTGCGGGCGCCTGACTGGCGGCCCTAGCGGTTGCTTCGGCCCGATTCTTCAGGGCCGACAGGTCGACTGCACCCGCCATCGCGGCGGATATAGCTGCTGCGTTCTGGCGTGGATCCGGCCTCGTCACATCTCCATCCTGACACGTCCCACTGACCGCTGTGACGGCTGGGCGGTGAATGTTCCGCGGCCCACGACACCGAGCAACCAAAATCGACACGCCAACGAAGTCCCTAGATCAAACCGAAGCATTGAACGAATGTCGCTCGAACAGGTGGCGAAGCCGGTTCAGCCCTAAGGTTCGGCAAACCCGATCACCGAAGGGGAAGGCGGAGCCCGCGAGGGACGGTTGTTTACTCGCGGGTCTGCGGGGCCTCCAAATGGGGGACCTTCAGCCAGTTGTTCAACGAGAGGTACGAAACAGTGCGTATTGCTACCCGTGTTGCGGGTGTCGCCGGTGCCGCCGCCCTCGGCGTCCTGACCCTCGGCAGCGCCGCGTTCGCGGACAGCGCCGACAACGACGGCATCAACGCGGTCGACGACAACAACATCAGCGCCGCCCCGGCGCAGTTGTGCGGCAACAACGTCGGCGCCCTGATCGGCATCGTCGTACCGGTCCTGTCACCGCAGGTCAACAACTGCGTCAACGCGCCGATGGTCGATCACGCGAAGGCCGGGCTCTGACCACAGCAACACCGGACCGGGGGCGCCTACGAAGCCGCCCCCGGTCTTGCGCTGCGCCTACTCCCCGCGCAGGTACTCTTCGATCCGGCGCACCTTCGCATGCAGCTGGTCGGTGTGCCCGGGACGGATGTCGGCCTTCAGCACGAGGCTGGTGCGCGGCGCGTTGGCCGACGCGGCCTCGGTAGCGCGCTTCACCACGTCCATCACCTCGTCCCACTCTCCCTCGATCGTGGTAAACATCGAGGTTGTCTCGTGCGGCAGCCCGGACTCCCGCACCACCTTGACCGCGGCCGCGACCGCTTCGCTGACACTGTCGCTGTCCCCGACCCCGCTCGGGGCCACGCTGAACGCAACCAGCACGTCTACTCCTCCATTCCGCCCGCACCGCCGTCCGACGGTCGACACGATCATGCCCATCACTGCGGCGGTTCCGCTGATTTCGGCCGCCTCAGCACCACAGCGGTGAACTCGCCGGTAACCGCTGCTAGCGTCGAACACCATGAGCACCCGTAGCCCACTGCCCTTCGACCCCATCGCTCGCGCGGCCGAGACCTGGGCCGACCGGGTAGGCCCGTCGACGACGATGGCCGCAGTGACGAGCGTGATGCGGGTCCAGCAGATCCTGCAATCGGCGGTCGACAGCGCGTTGCGACCGCACAACCTGACGTTCGCCCGCTACGAGGCGCTGGTCCTGCTTACCTTCTCGCGGCGCGGCAGCCTCCCGATGCGCGTCATGGGCGACCGGCTCCAGCTGCACCCGACCAGCGTCACCAACATCGTCGACCGGCTGGAGCAGGACAGCCTGGTCCGGCGGGTGCCGCACCCCACGGACCGGCGCACCACCCTGGTGGAGATCACCGAGGACGGCCGGGACCTGATGAAGAAGGCGACCCAGTCAGTCACCGAGATCGACTTCGGGTTGCGCGGGATCACCGACCGGCAGACCCAGCAGCTCACCGAACTGCTCGGCAAAGTGCGGCACGCGGCCGGGGACTTCTGAGTTAGTTCAACTCACGCAGCGCGTACCGGACCCGGCCCCAGAACGTCGGCTCGTCCGAATCCGATTCGGCCAGCAACCCGCGACGGTTCGCCCAGCGCTCGAACCACACCGACGCGAGCGGCGGGATCGACGCCACCAGCGCCAGGACGAGCACCCCGAACCGCCAGCGCAGCGAGCTGAACACGACGAGGCAGGTCACCACGTAGGCGGTGAACACCAGCCCGTGGATCCAGCCCATGATCGTCACGCCGAGCGGCTGCTGCAGGCCGTACTTGAACGCCATCGCCACCAGCAGACCGACCCACGAGAACGCCTCGGCGATCGCCACCGCCCGGAACCATCCGGCATACGTACGCGGCACGTCAAACCCACTTCCGTTCCAACGGCACTCCCCTGCGAGTGTGCCGGGTGTCGCCGATCACACCGACCCCGGTCTGTTGTTATGCGCGGGTCTGGTCGTCGACCCAGGCCAGGTAGTCGGGGTTGCCGCCGACGATCGGCGTGGCGATGATCTCCGGCACGTCGTAGCTGTGACTGGTCCGGAGTTGCTCGACCAGCGCGGCGAGCCGCCCGGCGGAGGTCTTGATCTGCAGCTGCCATTCGGCGTCGTCCCGCGCCGCGCCCTCCCACACGTAGAAGCTGCGTATGGGCACCACCTGCACGCACGCCCCCAGCCGCGCCTCGACGACGCCGCGAGCCAGCTCGGCGGCCGCCTGCTCCGAGTCGGTTGTGGTCACGACCTGCACATGATCAGCCATGAGCCCAGATTAGCCAGCAATCCGCCGCGGAACCGCTGACAGGAAGGTTCCCATGCTCCACTCCGCAGTGGGGGTGGGCTGGCAGGAAGGTCCCCTTGCTGCGCTTCTCACCCAGCGCCGTGGCAGGAAGGTTCCCTTACTTGCACGCACCCGCTTGCTGGCAGAAGGCTTTCTCGCTGCGCTGCGGGTTGGGTGACAGGAACGTTCCCATGCTTGCGTCCGCGGGCCGCCGGTGATCGACCGGTGCCAGGATGTGGTCGGTTCTGCGGGAGGAATTGGAAGGGACGGCATGCTGCACCTGCTTTTGCTGCGGCACACGACTTCCGAGCGGGAGACCGCACCGTTCGTCTCGACGCACCTCGATTTCGTGGAGCGGCACCACGCCGACGGCACCTTCGTGCTCTCGGGCCAGAACGCATCGTGGTAGGCGCGGCCCTCCGCGACCCGGCCGGACTCACCGAGCAGGCCTGTAGGACGAGGCGAGCACGCTCTACTCGCGGCTGAGGATTTCCCCGGTGAATGCGTCGACCTGCGGGAATCACAGCAGGTTCTGGCGGCGTTCGCCTAATGTGCCAGGATCGCGTCGGTGAGCGTGTCGCCCCACTGCCGCAGTTCCTCGTCGCCGAACCGCGCATACCCGTCCCAAAGGTACTCGTAGTAGGAATCCCCCGGCGGGCCGATAGTGGCCTGGCGGTTGCGCCACTCGCCGGTCTCGGCGTGGATGTCATGCGGCAGCAACCCGAGTTCGGTGCGCTCGTCTTAGACGACTCGCATGGCCTGCTTGGCGAGGTCGAAGTAGCACCGGTCGCCGGTCCACTCCAAGAGGACGCCGAACTCCGCGATGTAGGTGCCGACCTCGACAATGTTGGTCTCCGGGCGGCTGACCGCGCCGGTCGCCAGGTTCACGTAGCGGTAGGGCAGGCCGGTCGGGGAATCGGTGAAGGCGGGCAGCAGCCGGTCGGCCATGTCTACGGCCAGTCCAGCAACAGTTGTTCGCCAGTGTAGTGGTAAGCGGCGGCGAGCCCTCCGAACATCCGGATGTTGGTCTCGAACACTTGGAATGGCGCATCGCCGTCGAAACTCCCTTGATCCACTGCACAGCCTGCTGGACTTCCGCGTCAGCGCCCATCAGCCACAGCGCGTCGACCGCCTCGACGAGGCTCAGCCCGATGGAGTGGCCTTGGACGAAGAAGTCTTCGCGGCTGCCGGAGATCGGCTTGATGTGGTCGGCGCCCAGGGCCCGCTCGCCGTAGTGCTGCCATGCCCACAGGTATTCGCGGCGGACCGCTTCGGCGACCGGTTCCCAGTTCCGCTGTGCCGATGCCACCGTCGGTGAGGCGGTCAGCAGTCCGCCTGCGACAGCCGTGCCGCCCATCAAACGCAGTATGGACATCCTGGGCACGCCTCAGGGCATTGCCGCCTCCTCCTTAGCACTAGACAACCTTGTCAAGCCGTGCCGGTTCACCGTCGTCCCAGACACCACCGAGGTCAATGCGGATCGCCGTTCTTGTCCGGTTTTCGACACCCCGTCGCGGCGTTCGGCCGCGCCGAATGCCGCCGTCCGCCGACTTGACCGGCCTGTGGGTTCGGCGACCTTCCCTTCGAGCCCCGCCCGGGGGCGAGCAAGGGAACCTTCCTGTCACCGCGGATCGGGAAAACCGCAGCGTTGGGAACCTTCCTGTCATCCTCCGGCCGGGTGGGCGCGGTGCTGGACGGGGTTCGGCGGGAGTGCGGATGGGAACCTTCCTGTTATCTCCTGCCTCGGATCGCGGTGGTGAGTGCTAGTTCGATCGGCGGATTTTCCGGGGCCAGGTGAACCCAGAATCTGCCGGTGCCATTGACAGGCGTCGGCGGGTCGCGATCCAATACCGCTCGTCATGACAACGTTGTCTGAATCCGGGAACGTCCGACGCGCCACGATGAACGATGTGGCGCGGTTGGCGGGCGTGAGCATCAAGACCGTTTCCCGGGTCGTCAACGCCGAGAACGGCGTGCATCCGGCGACCGCGGAGCGGGTGTTGGCCGCCATCGACCAGCTTGGGTTCCGCCGCAACCTCAGCGCCCGCAACCTCCGCCGGGGCACCGGGACCGGCACGCTGGGCCTGGTGCTGGAAGACCTGGCAAACCCGTTCTACTCGGTGCTGACCCGCGCGGTCGAGGAAGTCGCGCGGGTGCAGGGCAAGCAGGTGCTGACCGGTTCGTCCGATGAGGACCCGGCTCGGGAACGGGAGCTGGTGCTGGAGTTTTGCGCTCGCCGGGTCGACGGTCTGCTCGTGGTTCCCGCCGGCCACCAGCACGGGTACATCGCGCACGAGATCAACGCCGGGACACCGGTGGTGTTCGTGGACCGGCCGCCGGGCAACCTCGGCGCCGACACCGTCCTGATCGACAACGCTGGCGGCACCGCGCTCGCCGCGCGCCACCTGGCCGAGCACGGCCACCGGGAGATCGCGTTCCTGGGCGATGCCCCAGAAATCCACACGGCCGCCGAGCGGTTGCGCGGTTTCCGGGAAGGTTGCGCGCAGGCCGGGGTGCCGTTCTCCCCCGACCTGGTCCTGATGGGCCCGCACACCGACGAGTCGGTGGCGCAGGCATTGCGTTCCGCGTTGCGGCGCGCGACAGCACTGGTGACCGGCAACAACCGGATCACCATCCACGCCCTGCGAGCGCTGGTCGGTCAGCCGTCGCGCCCGGCGCTCGTCGGCTTCGACGACTTCGAGCTCGCCGACCTCCTCGATCCGCCGATCAGCGTGGTCACCCACGACACGTGGGCGCTGGGGCGGTCGGCGGCGGAGTTGCTGTTCGCGCGGTTGGACGGCGACCGCACCCCACCACGTCGCACGGTCGTTCCCACTCGGCTGCTGGCAAGAGGTTCCGGAGAGGTAACACGTTGAGTTCTGTCCACAATGATCAGACCGGCCCGGCGTCCGCGATCGCCCTGCCGTCCAACCAGCCCCGCCAGTTCTACCGGGGCGGTGCGTCGATCGCCGCGCTGCGCGGCGGAGGCGACGACCAGGAGTTCGGCCCGGAGGACTGGGTCGCATCCACCACGACGCGCTTCGGCCAGGCCGAGTCGGGTCTGTCGCGTCTGCCGGACGGGCGTTGGCTGCGCGACGCGGTGACCGCCGACCCCGAGTGGTGGTTGGGCGCCGAGCACGTGGCTGCCTTCGGCGACAGCACCGCGCTGCTGGTCAAGCTGTTGGACGCGGGGCAGCGGCTGCCGGTGCACTGCCATCCTTCGGACGCCTTCGCCCGGCAGCACCTGGGTTCTCGGTTCGGCAAGACCGAGGCGTGGATCGTGGTCGGCACGTCCGGCGCGAACCCGGTGGTGTACTTGGGTTTCCGCGAGGACGTCGCGCCGGAGGTGGTCGCCGAGTGGGTGGCCACCCAGGATTCCTCGGCGATGCTCGGTTCGCTCAACGAGATCCCCGTTCGGCCAGGCGACACCGTGCACGTTCCCGCCGGGACGCCGCACGCCATCGGTGAGGGCGTGTTCATCGTCGAGTTGCAGCAGCCGACGGACTTCTCGATAACGCTGGAGTGGCAGGGGTTCCTGGCCGATGCCGAGGGCGCGTTCCTCGGCCTGGACCGGCGGACCGCACTCGAAACGCTCAACCGATCAGGTTTCGCCGATTCGGTGCTGAACTCGCTGATCAAGCGCACCGCGGACGAGGTCGCCCCGCGGGTTCCACTGCTGGCCGCGGACGCCGCCCCGTTCTTCCGCGCCGACCGGGTACACGGCAACGTCGAGCTCGAACCGTCCTTCGGCGTGCTCGTCGTGCTGGACGGCAGCGGGAAGTTGCGCTCCGGCGGCGTCGACTTGCCGCTGCACCGCGGCAGTACCGCCGTGGTCCCGCATTCCGCCGGGGCCGCCCAGCTCGACGGAGACCTCACGGTGGTGCACTGCCGCCCGCCGTCCGCCGGGAGCCCGAGATGACCGAAGCGCTGTTGGAGGCTCGCGACCTGGTCAAGCGCTACGGGAGCGTGGAGGCTCTGCGCGGCGCGTCGTTCACGGTCCATCCGGGCGAGGTCGTTGCCCTCGTCGGGGACAACGGCGCGGGCAAGTCGACGCTGGTGAAATGCCTTTCCGGGGTCGAGCAGCCGGATTCGGGGCAGATCCTGGTCTCCGGCAAGCCGGTGACGCTCGACTCCCCCGGCGCCGCCCGGGCGCACGGCATCGAGACCGCCTACCAGGATCTCGCGGTGGCGCCGGACCTCGACCCGGCCGCGAACCTGTTCCTGGGCCGCGAGATCCGGCGGCCCGGACTGCTCGGTCGGCTGGGCATGCTGGACAAGACAAAGATGCGCACGCAGGCCGCCGAGCAGTTCGCCAAGTTCGGCGTTTCGCTGCAAGACCTTTCGGTGCCGATCGGCTCGCTGTCCGGTGGGCAGCGGCAGAGCGTCGCCGTGGCGCGCTCGGTCGCATGGGCGGACAAGCTCGTGTTCATGGACGAGCCCACCGCCGCACTTGGTGTGGTGCAGCGCGAACGCGTGCTGGACGTGATCCGCCGGGTCCGCGATACTGGCATCTCTGTGGTGCTGATCAGTCACAACATGCCAGAGGTCCTGTCGGTCTCGGATCGCGTCGAGGTGTTGCGCCTCGGCAGTCGGGTGGCGCGGTTGAGCGCCGCGGAGGCGACCTTGGAAGACCTGGTCGGCGCCATGACCGGTGCGCTGTCGCAGGAGGACGGGAGCTGATGCCCACCGAGCAGAGAACCCAGAAATCCACTGTGGATGAGGAGGCGGCCGCGCCAGCCAAGAGCCTCGGTGCACGGCTGACCGCCTCGAACACGCTGTGGACGGGCATGGTGCTCGTCGCGCTGTGCGTGCTGTTCAGCGCGATCCGCCCGGACGCCTTCCCCACCCTGTTCAACGTGCAGAACCTGCTGGTGCAGGCGGCGCCGCTGCTGATGCTCGCCGTCGGCATGACCTTCGTGATCATCACTTCCGGCATCGACCTGTCGGTGGGTTCGGTACTGGTGTTCGCCGGCGTCGTGTCCGCGATGACCATGGAATGGCTCAGCGGCGGCGACGCCACGAACGCCGGTTGGGGCGTGATTCTGATCGGCCTGCTGGTCGCGCTGGTCGGTGGCGCGCTGTGGGGCCTGCTCAACGGCCTACTCGTGGCCGTCGCCCGGGTCCCGGCGCTGATCGTCACGCTCGGCTCGTTCGGCGCGGCACTCGGTGCCGCCCAGCTGCTCACCAACGGCATCGACGTGCGCACCGTGCCCAGCGCGCTGCGGAAGACCCTCGGCACCGGCACATCGTTCGTCGTGGTTCCGAACCTCGTGATCCTCGCCGCGGTGATCACACTGCTGGCGCTCTGGCTGCTGCACACCACGGCCTTCGGCCGCTACACCTACGCGATCGGCTCGAACGCCGAGGCCGCCCGTCGCAGCGGCATCAAGGTCACCCGCCACCTCGTCGCCATCTACACCTTGACCGGAGTGCTGGCCGGGCTGGCCGGGTTCATGTCGCTGGCCTACTTCGGCACCACCACGATCAGCGGCCACAGCAACGACAACCTGAACGCGATCGCGGCCGTCGTGCTGGGCGGGACCAGCCTGTTCGGCGGCATCGGCACCGTCGTTGGCAGCGTCATCGGCGTGTTCATCCCGGCGGTGCTCGACGCCGGGTTCGTGATGGCCGGGGTGCGGCCGTTCTGGCAACCGATCGCGGTCGGCGCGGTCCTGGTCGCCGCGGTATGGCTGGACCAGCGCAGACGGCGGGCACGAAACAACCGCTGACCGATCGATCATCGGCACAACGGCGTGTGGAGGTAGACCCCTGATGAGAACGCACAAGACCGCGCTGGCATTGGGAGCGGTGCTGCTGGCCGGCTGCGGATCCGGCCAGATCGGCGACACCGGCAGCGGGCAGACCGACCCCAACAACAACAACCTCGCCCTGATCACCGGGATGCGCGGCGAGCCGTTCTACATATCCATCGAATGCGCGGCGCAGCAGGAGGCCGCCACGCAGGGCTACCGGCTGAACACGCAGGCCCCGGAGAAGTTCGAGCAGGCCGAGCAGTCGCAGATCCTGGGCGGCATCGTCAGCACCAGGCCCGGCGCGGTGATCATCGCGCCCACCGACGACAAGGCGCTGGCCGCGCCGCTGCAACAGGCCAAGAGCAACGGCATCCAGGTCGTCGAGGTCGACACCGCACTGGAGGACCGCTCCATCGCGGTCACCTCGCTTTCCTCCGACAACTACGCGGGCGGCCAACTGGCCGCGCAGACCCTTGCGAAGCTGGTCGGCGGCAAGCCGGGATCGGTGCTGGCGCTGAACACGAAGGCGGGCACCTCCACCACCGACGAGCGGGCCAAAGGCTTCGAGGAGGAGATCGCCAAGCACCCGAACCTGAAGCTGCTGCCCACCCAGTACACCGAGAACGAACCGGCCACGGCCGCGCAGATCGTGTCGTCGACGCTGGCCGCGACGCCGGACCTGGTCGGCGTGTTCGGCACAAACCTCAACACCGGTGAGGGCGCCGCCACCGCGCTTTCCAACGCGGGCAAGTCGGGGCAGGTGCAGCTGGTCGGCTTCGACGCCAGCCCCAAGCAGGTGGACGACCTGCGCAACGGCCGGGTCCAGGCGCTGATCGCCCAGAACCCCGGCAAGATCGGCCAGGAAGGCGTCCAGCGCGCGATCGCGGCGGTCAAGGGCCAACCGGTCGAGCGGGAGACCCGGACCGAGATGATCGCCATCACCCGCGACAACATGGACCAGCAGGCGCAGTACTTCTACAAGTCCCGCTGCTGATCCCCCGGGGGTCGGTGCCGGGGCCGGCTCCGACCCCCGGGTGAGCACCGGTTCGCGGACTACCTTGGACGCATGGGCAAATACGGCGAACTCTTCCCCGGCCGGAAGCTGCAGCACGAGGGCGATCAGACCGGCATCTCGCGCGATCACGAGCCCCGCGGACCGCTGGACCTGGAAAGCGGTGTGGTTGTCCTCGCGCCGCGCGAGCGGCTGGCGGCCGACGAGCAGGACGAGACGGCTGGTCCGGCAGACGACTGAGCCCAGACCGCGCAACACCAGGGCATCACAGGCTCGTAGCAGGTCGTCTCAATTACACGCAGCGTCCCCCTTGCTCCATTTAACGAGCTGGCGGGCGGGGATAACATCGCCGCCGATGTTGTCTTCGGTTTCGCACCCGGTGTCGCACCCGGAGGTGTACGCGGTGGGCGACGTGGCCGCGATCCGCCAGGGCTACGGCGTCATGCACGGCACCTGCCAGGCGGCATGCCGACCGGTGTGCACGCCGCGTTGTTGGTCGTCCGGGCGCTGAAGGGCAAGCAGCCCAAGGCCTTTCGCTTCGGCTACTACCACACGCCGGTGAGCTTGGGACGGCACGACGCGGTGGTGCAGTTCATGCGCCCCGATGTCAGCCCGCGCCGGATTTGTCTGACCGGCCGCGCGTTCCGAAGCCGCAGTGCGCCAGGCCGCGCACCGCGCCCGCGAGCATGTGAAGGCCCGGCGACCGCGCTTCACCGCCGACCGGGCGCAGCAGCAGGAGATCACCGAGCGGTTCTCCGCCGCCACAACGGGTGGCGACATCAACACGCTCATGGAGCTGCTGTCCCCAGACGTCACGCTGTGGACCGACGGCGGCGGAAAGGTCCGCGAGGCCCTGCCTCCGGTCGTGGGCGCGGGCACGGTAGCCGGCTGGTTCGCCACCATCAGCACCGTCATTTACCAGGGGCGTCGAGCCCGCCGACAACAACGCCGAACTCGTCGAGATCAACGGCGGGCCGGGCATCGTGTTCAGCGGATCGGGCCGCGTGGTCGCCACTGTCACCTTCGGCTTCGACCCCGACGGCCGCATCACCACCATCCACAACGTGGCCAACCTGGACAACTCCGAGCCATCGCCGATGGCACCGCTCACGACGTCGGGCCGCATTGAGCGCTGAAGGGGACCTGCCGCCCGCAGGCCAGACCGGGGAGGCACCGCGACGGCAGATGTCAGACGCATCCCGTTGAATTACGTGCATGCCGAGGTGGGTGCTGCACATGGACATGGACGCGTTCTTCGCGTCCGTGGAGCAGCTGACCCGCCCCACCGTCCGGGGACGCCCGGTGCTCGTCGGCGGGCTCAGCCCTCGCGGCACCGTCGCCGGCGCCAGCTACGAAGCTCGGGAGTTCGGCGCGCGTTCCGCGATGTCGATGGCCGAGGCCCGTCGTCGCTGCCCGGTCGCGGTGGTGCTCCCGCCCCGGTTCCGCGTCTACCAGGCCGTCAGCAAGCGGGTGTTGGGCATCGTCCGGGAAGTTTCGGACGTCGTCGAGCAGGTTTCGGTCGACGAGGCGTTCCTGGAACCGACCGAACTCACGGGAGTTGCCACGCCGCGGGTGGAGGACTTCGCCAAGGGGCTGCGCGCGCGGGTGCACCGCGAGGTCGGAGTGACCGCATCGATCGGCGCGGGTTCCGGCAAGCAGCTCGCCAAGATCGCCTCGGGCCTGGCCAAACCGGACGGGATGCTCGTGGTGCCGCCGGAGCAGCAGCTCGAACTGCTGTCGGGGCTGCCGGTACGCAAGATGTGGGGCATCGGGCCGGTGACGGAGTCGAAGCTGCACCGCATCGGCGTCCAGACGATCGGCGAGCTCGCCGCACTGCGGCTGGGCGACGTGACGTCGCTGCTCGGGCAGGCGCACGGCACCGAACTGCACCGGCTCGCGCACGGCATCGACGAGCATCCGGTGGCCGAGCGCGCCGAAACGAAGCAGGTCAGCGCCGAGACGACGTTCGACATCGACATCTCCGACCAGGTGAGGCTGCAGGCCGAGGTCGCCGGGATGGCCGAGTCCGCGCACCGCCGGTTGGTTTCGTCGGGGCGCGCCGCCCGCACCGTGACGATCAAGATCCGGGATTGCGACTTCACCACGATCAGCCGCGCGGAAACGTTCGCGTCGGCGACCAGCGATCTCGGCGCGCTCTCCGCCGCGGCGCGGCGGCTGCTGCCCGTCGCCGTTGCGCCGGGCACCCCGGTCCGGCTGGTCGGCGTCTCCTACTCCGGGTTGGCGACCTCCGAGCAGGAGCCGCTGTTCGACAACCCCGCCGACCGGCAGGAAGCCCCGGTTCCCATCGCGCAGCCGGTCGCCGAGCCGCACATGAAGCCGTCGAGCCGGCACTGGCGGGCGGGCGACGACGTGCGGCACGACGAGTTCGGGCACGGCTGGGTGCAGGGCGCCGGGCACGGCCGGGTCACCATCCGGTTCGAAACCGCCGTCAGCGGGCGCGGGGTGGCCCGCACCTTCGCCACCGACGACCCGGCACTGACCTCAGCGGATCCGATGGACAGCCTCGGCTGGTAGCCGCGCTCAGGACTGCGGTGGCGGGAGCTGCCGTTTGTACTGGCCGACCCACTTCTGCGGGGCGATCGCCTGCACCGCCCCTTCCAGTTCCTTCGGCAGTCGGCTGAACGACGGCAGGTGGAACCGGTAGCGCTCGCCGGGCAGCCCCGGCAGCGACGGGGCCTCCTCCACCCGCCAACGTTCGAGCTCCGGGTGCCGCGTCGCGAACCCCGGATCCGCTGGGTAGAGCTCCAGCGCCCGGCGCCGCTCCGGTGCGACCGGGCGCCGGTGCTGCACCCAGGGCAGCGTGCCGATCCCGACGGCCTTGATCTCGTCCCACGCGATGCCGAACACCTCGCCGCGGGTGCGGGCGTAGAAACCGCTGCGGTCGAACAGGAAGCCTCGGCTGTTGAGCATGCCGCGGGAGGCGGTGATGAACCACAGGAAGATCACGCCGAAGACGAGCTGCCAGATCCACATGCCGACGCTGTTGCCGTTGTTGACCAGCACTGCCGCGATAAGCACGGTGAGCAGCCCGCTGATGCCGCCGCCGATGAGCAGCGCCTTGAAGCTGCTGGCGCTGACGTCGACGTCGTGCGCGTCGGCGCCCAGCAGCGTCGGCCGGTGCCCGCCGCCGGGCTGCACCCGGGTCGCGGGCTCCGGCGGACCGGCGCGCTCCGAGGTGTAGCGGGCGGTGCCACGGGGGTGTGCCGGGACAGTCGCCCGCTCATGCTCGACCCGGTCGGCTCGTTGCCATCCCCCTGGAAGCCACTTCATGCCGTCAAGGGTAGCCACGCCGCAGCTAGTTGATCACGATCGGTGCGGGATCTCCGGGTCGATCTCAGGGTCGGTCCGGGTCGGATCAGGCCTTGGGGACGTGCAGGATCAGGGCATCGCCCTGGCCTCCGCCGCCACACAGCGCCGCCGCACCGGTGCCACCACCACGACGCTTGAGCT
>NZ_JBSFLZ010000056.1:0-38585 GCF_053599315.1 Saccharopolyspora sp. NPDC000995 | reverse complement strand
CACACTGCCAGGGCCTGAGCCCGGTGCAATACCGGACCCAGACCCTCGCCGCCTAGACTCTTGATTAACGAGTCCAACTCCCGGGGACCACTTCACTCAGAACGTGGCGTTGGTGCAGGCGAGGCGGTCACCCGCCGTGCCCGCCTTGCCGGGCTCGGTGTGCGTGTGCATCGAGTGGATCACGAAGGACTTCGCGTCCTGTCGGGAGTCGAACGACCAGTTGCCCTCGGCGGTGGCCGTGCCGTTGCCCTCGGCGTCGGTGTGGAAGTCCAGCCACACCTCGTTCTGCGGGTTCGCGTAGGTTGGGTCGACCGACGGCTTGACCGGGTCGGCCTTCTCCTGGAAGTGCGGGCCCGCGTCGTCGCCCTTGGGGCCGCAGGGCTTGGTGTGCACGTGGGCGCCGTAGTCGCGGTTCGGCTGCAGGCCCTCGGCCTTGGCGGTGATCTTGGTGTGGCCGTTGGCGCGCTCCGAGGACAGGTCGATGTGGGACCCGGGTTGCACCTGCGCGGGGTCGTAGGTGATCGCCGTGGCACCCTCCTTGTAGGGCTCGAAGGTCGCCGACGTCTGCTTGGCCGCGGCGTGCTGGCCGTGCTCCTGGGAAGCCGGCGGCTGCGGGCTCTGCTGGCCGGGCGCCGGGGCCTGGCCACCGCCACAACCGGCGAGCAGAGCTGCGGCCGTGCACAGGCCGAACATCGAACCGGTCAGTCGGGTGCGCTGGTGAAGCATGTTTTATCTGTCCTTCGCGAATGATCGTCGGTATCGACGCTGATTCTGCCCGTTATCACCGATTCGCCGAAACCGGCGTTCGGCGGTGGCTCGGATCGAGCCTATGACCGAGTGGCGGGGGGCGATGCCCTGTCACGTGAACTGGGGTACGACGGGCATTTCGCGCGAAACCAGCGCTGGCGTTTCCGGGTGCTCGGCTCCTGGTCAGGCCGTGGCGTCGAGGTCGTCCTCCGGTATGCGGGCGTCGGCGGTCACCTCGATCGCGGTGCGGACGAACGCGGCGACCGGGGCCGAGCGCGCCCCCGCTGGGCCACGCGATCGAATCGTGCAAAGGCTGACGTCGGGCACCGGCCGGTAGACGGTGTCGTCCCGGCGGTTGCGCCCGGCGAGCGAGCCGGGACCGGGGCGACGGCCTGGCCGAGTGCCGCCGCCTCCAGGAGTTGGGAGCTGTCACGCATGAGGGGTCCAGGCACGCGGCGGCCGGAGTCCACAGTGGTGCCGAGCTGCTCATCGCGGCCCGCGCGCTGCTGGGCATGGCCGGGGCGATGCATCGTTAACCGGGGCAAGTGGGTGGACCTCGGGGAGTACGCCATCGACCGGGGAAAGTTGTCGGTCAAGCCGCACAACCGCGGCGAGTGGGGGAGCGGAGCCGACGGCGAGGGCGCCCACATCGTGGCCTCCCACATCCGCGCCACCTGCACGGCCGCCTGACAGAAGTGAGGCGGCCCCCGGCCGAGCAACTCGACCGGGGGCGCCTCGCACCATTCGGATCAGTCGAAGACGGTGACACCCTGGGAGACGGGCTGGAGGGTGCCGACCTTCATCGCCTTGACCGGGAACTCGGCGTAAAGGCTGCCGTTGCCGGTCTCGGTGCCGTCGGCGCCGATGATGTTCGAGTTCACCGGCCCGCCGACGCCCGGCAGGGTGACGTTGAAGCCGGTCGCGACCACGGTGTTCGGGTCCGCCTTATCGCCCTGCTCGACGAGCACCCCGGCGAAGCCGGTCTCCCCCGGGTCGAGGCTGAACTCCGTCGGCCCGCCCGGGATCTCGACCTTCTGGACCGGCACCTCGGTGTGCGGGGCGCCAGACATGTCCACGGGCGCGACCTCCGCCCAGCCGTTGAGCTTGCAGACCTTCTGGGACGTGTTCGACACGGCCATCAGCAGGACGCCGGGCCGGCCGGGCTGGACGTTGAGATCCACCTTGAAGTCCTTGGCCGAGCACTCGGTGCCGGTGGGCTGACGTGCGCCGTTGGTGCTGGTGGACTGCCGGTTGGTGTCGGTGCTCGCGGTCTGGCGACTGTCGTCGCCGTCGGTGTGCTGCTGATCGCTGTGGGTGCTCGTGGAATCGCCGGCCTGGATCGGTGAACGACCGGGTGCGACCCCAGCGGCCTGGGTGGCGCCGTCCTGCGCAGCCGGGGCCGCCGCCGGCTGACCGCATCCGGCGAGCAGAAGAGCACCGCCGAGCAGTCCAGCGATCGAGCCCAACGTCCGAGTCCGGTTGACCAACATGCTGTTCCCCTTCGCCTTGCCCTTGAGCGGTTCTCGCTTTTGGTCCTGAAGACGTGCGTCTGGAGCTGGAGTTGCTCCGCGCGATCGGAAAAATTCACTCATGTTCTGTCTGCTTCTGACTTGCAGATCAGATGCCGCCGACTGACCTCCGTCGGGTCGGCAGCGCCGTCCGGGGCCTTCGGAGGGCGCCGCGCCCCACACCCCCAAGGACGATCTGCGGCATTAGGCTGAGCGTGACTCGCCCGCGGCGGGTCACGCCGCCGACGGCTGATCCGCCCGCGGTGTGACCTTCATCGGCGAAGAAGCTGCGACCATCACAGCACAAGATCACCCGGACCTTGTAACCTTGGGGACGCGGGTCGTTAGCTCAACTGGCAGAGCAGCGGACTTTTAATCCGCGGGTTCAGGGTTCGATCCCCTGGCGACCCACCAAAACCCCAGGTCAAACGGCCTGGGGTTTCTTGTTGGAGCACCGCGAGCCACACCTTTCCCGCACAAAACTACTGGCCGCGTGCACCGAGAGCCGCCCCCAGCGCGTCAGCGGTGTCTCTGCTGACTCTTCTGATCCGCGGCGGTCACCGGTCGTCGTTCTCGGTGCTGGGGGGCAGTTGGGCGAGCAGGTCACGGACGCGGCGGTCGATGTTGTCGCGGATCATTCGGACTTGGTCGACACTTTTTCCGGCGGGGTCTTCGAGTTGCCAGTCCAGGTAGCGCTTGCCGGGGAAGACGGGGCAGGCGTCACCGCAACCCATGGTGATCACCACGTCCGCAACTTCCACGGCGTCGGTGGTGAGCTTCTTCGGGAACTCCGCCGAAAGGTCGAGACCGAGCTCGCCCATCACTGCGAGGACAGCCGGATTGATGGTCTCGGCCGGGGCTGTTCCGGCCGACCGTACGGCTACTTTGCCGCGGGCGTGGTGCTGCAGCAGGGCGGCGGCCATTTGGGAGCGTCCGGCGTTGTGCACGCAGACGAACAGGACTTCGGGGGTGCGGGGCACGATCACTCCAGGGGCTCACGATGTGGTGCGGGCGTGCTCGGTGCCGACCGCCGCGGTGGGGGTGGCGAACCAGCGGCGGGCGGCGAGAGAGGCGTATACCAGGGCGACCAGCACGGGCACTTCGATCAGGGGGCCGACGACGCCGGCGAGAGCTTGGCCGCTGGTGGCGCCGAAGGTGGCGATGGCGACCGCGATGGCGAGTTCGAAGTTGTTGCCCGCTGCGGTGAACGACAGCGTCACCGACCGCTCGTAGCTCAACCCGATGACCTTGCCCAGCGCGAATGATCCGGCCCAGATGATCGCGAAGTAGGCCAGCAACGGCACGGCGATCCGGACGACGTCGACCGGTTGGCTGGTGATCTGGTCGCCTTGCAGCGCGAAGAGGATCACGATGGTGAACAGCAGTCCGTAGAGGGCGACCGGCCCGATCTTGGGTAGGAAGCGGGTCTCGTACCAGTTCCGGCCCTTGGCGCGTTCACCGAGTTCGCGGGTCAGGTATCCGGCGATCAGCGGGATGCCGAGGAAGGCCAGGACGGACTTGACGATCTGCCACGCCGAGACCTCCAGCCCGACCTGCTGTAGGCCGAGCCAGCTTGGCAGTACCGAGAGGTAGAACCAGCCGAGACCGGCGAACGCGATCACCTGGAACACCGAGTTCAGCGCCACCAGGACGGCGGCGGCTTCCCGGTCGCCGCAGGCGAGGTCGTTCCAGATGATCACCATGGCGATGCAGCGCGCCAGGCCCACGACGATCAGTCCGGTGCGATACTCGGGCAGGTCGGGCAGGAACACCCAGGCCAGCGCGAACATCACCGCCGGGCCCACGACCCAGTTGAGCACCAGCGAGGAGACCATGAGTCGCTTGTCGCTGGTGACTGTGTGCAGCCGGTCGTAGCGGACCTTGGCAAGCACCGGGAACATCATCACCAGCAGGCCCAGCGCGATCGGCAACGAGATCCGGTCGATCTGCACCGCGTACAGAGCCGGGCCGAGACCGGGGATCCAGCGCCCCGCCAGCAGGCCGGCCGCCACGGCTGCGCCGATCCACACCGGCAGCAGCCGGTCCAGCTTCGACAAGCGCGCGACCACCGGCGCTTCTGCCGCCCGGGTCACGCGGTGACCGTCCCGGCGTCGGCGGGCACCAGCGCGGACGCGACGGCCCGCAGGGTCTCGGGGCGCACGCGGTAGTAGATCCAGGTCCCGCGTCGTTCGCCCTCGATCACCCCGGCCTCGCGCAGCACCTTGAGGTGGTGCGAGATCGTCGGCCCGGACAGCTCGAACGCCCCGGTCAAATCGCACACGCACGCCTCACCGCCCGCATGCGAGGCGATCAGCGACAGCAGGCGCAGCCGCACCGGCTCACCGATCGCCTTGAACACCCGCGCCAGCTCGGCCGACTGCTCCGCGGTCAGCGGCTCCCGCAACACCGGCGAACAGCACAGGATCGCGTCGTCGGCCGACGCCTCTTGTTTCGACATGCTTCTATCTTGACAGTAATCGAACCAAGCAGCCAAGCTACGGCCACCATCTGATTAGACAAACATATAAACAAGTGGATGAGATGTCTCGCATGCAACTCGCCCTTCGGGTCGGCGACCTCGAAGGATCGATCACGTTCTATTCGAAGATCTTCGGCGCCGAACCGGCCAAGCGGCGGCCGGGCTACGCCAACTTGGCTATCGCCGAACCACCGCTGAAGCTGGTCCTGCTGGAAGGCGAGCCCGGCCAAGACGCGGTGATGGACCACCTCGGCGTCGAGGTGCACAGCACCGGACAGGTCGACGACGCCGCCGAACGACTGAAGGCACTCGGCCCCTTCACCGAAGTCGAGGAAGGCACCACCTCCTGCTACGCCCGCCAGCACAAGGTTTGGGTCCACGGCCCCGGCCGCGAACCCTGGGAGCTCTACGTCGTCAAGGCCGACTCCGAAACCTTCAACGCAGCCCCTGCCCAGACCGGGGCGCAGTACTGCGCCAGCAAAGAGGAAACGACTGCTGCCAACGCGTAAACGCCCGATCGGCGGGCCTACCGCAGTGCGAGGCGGGCGAACGGTGCGATCGCGGGCAGGTTCCTGCTGGCCGACCGCGTTGGTGACGACGCCGACCTCTCGCGATGCCAGCCGCGTGGGCTTGGAACCTGGGGAGTGATCTCCAACGGGGATCCTCTCGGCCACTGGCTTTCTGAAGATCGTGCGTGCACTTCATGTGCATAAAACGATCGGGCCTTGCTTTCCAGGACGCGCTCAACGGCGCTGGCGGCCCTCCCGGCTGCATGTCCTTTGCAATCGACGGGTCAACCAGCGGCAGCGATGACCTCCGCCTCTGCCTTCGCCGCCGGGCGCGATGCTGCACTTCAACCACGGCACTTCGCGGCGAAGGAGGTGGCCATCGGCGTGGGCCGGGGTAGCTGGCCTTTCCTCATCCGGAGGTCCGTGCGGGCCTTTTCCGAACCCCCGTTCCCCATCAGGGAGGTCTTTCCATGCCGGAAATCGAGTCGACGACCACCAGGCAGAAGCCACGGTCGGACGCGTGGCAGTCGGCGATCACCGTGGTGCAGGAGGCGGAGCCGCCCTTCATCCCCGCGGGTGCGCACGCGATGACCATCGTCGTCGAGTTCCCCCCGGGCGACCACGGCAACCCTCCGCATCGGCACTCAGGTCCGGCCTTCGGCTACGTGCTGGAGGGAGAGCTGGTGTTCGAGCTCGAGGGTGAGCCAGCGCGCGTCGTCCGGGCCGGCGAGGCGTTCTGGGAGCCGGGCGGCGACGTCATCCACTACCAGGACGGCAACAACCGCGCCGACATCTCGGTGCGCTTCACCGTCACCATGCTCTGCGAACCGGGCCAACCCATGCTCACCTTCGTGGACGAGGAAGAGCTCGTCCGGCGCGAGGATCGCCGGGCACGGCGCACGGACTGACCTCACGCAAAGCCGCACCCGCGAGAACAGGGAAGGTCGGAGAAATGAAGATCGCTGTCATCGGTGGGACCGGGCTCATCGGATCGCAGGTGGTCAAGATCCTGAACGCGAGCGGGCATGAGGCGGTGCCGCACTCACCGTCCACCGGTCTGGACCTGCTCAGCGGGCAGGGCCTGCCCGAGGCGCTGGACGGGGCCGACGTCGTCGTCAACCTGACGAACTCGCCGACCTTCGACGACGCCTCGATCGAGTTCTTCCAGAAGACCATGGACAACTTGATGGCGTCTGCCAAGGCAGCCGGCGTCGGCCACGCGCTCGTACTCTCGATCGTGGGTGCCGATCAGGTGCCGGACCTGGTCTACTACCGCGCCAAGGTGCTGCAGGAGGACATCCTCAAGGCGGGCCCCGTGCCTTACTCGATCGTGCGCGCCACGCAGTTCTTCGAGTTCATCGACGCAGCGATGTCCTGGACCGCCGACGAGAACACGGTCCGCCTGCCCACCACGCGCATCCAGCCCATGGCCGCGGCTGACGTCGCCCAGGCCGTGGCCGACGTCGCCATGGGCGCCCCGCTGCTGGGCACGCGCGACGTCGCCGGGCCCGAGGTCTTCGCGCTCGACGAGCTGGGCACGATCACCCTCGCCGCCCGTGGTGACCACCGCACCGTCATCACCGACGACAGCGCCGGCCTGTTCGCCGCCGCCTCGGGCGACGCCTTGATCGCCAAGGATGACGCCGTCATCGCCAAGACCACCTACCGGGATTGGCTCGCACGCTGACCCGGCTCGATGACGACGCAGATGGTTCCTCGAGTTTCCGAGCGTGCGGGTGCTGACGTGATCGTGGCGGCGGTCAGCCGCCTGAGCTGCTGACCGGGATCGCGTTGGAGCGGCTGTCTCAGTTGCCGCGCGAACCCGACCGGGCTGGGGGCCGATCTGCCGCGGGCGACCGTCGACATCGTGCTCTGCAGGGCGATCCGTTCGGCACACCCCGGCATCGGCGATGAACAACTCCGGGCGGTCATGCCGACGGCCCGCGATGATGAGCAGGAGGTGGGCGCGTGACTGGGGAAACCGGCAGGGTCGCATTGGTGACAGGAGCCAGCAGCGGAATCGGGACGGCCACCGCGCGCCTCCTGGCCGAGCGAGGGATGAGTGTGGTGGTCAACTACCTCCGCAGCGGCACGGCAGCCGAGGAGGTCGTGGCTGGCATCGAGGCCGCGGGCGGTCAGGCGATGGCAGTGCAGGCCGACGTGCGCGAGGCAACGGCGGCCAAGAGCATGATCGAGCAGATCCAGGCGGCATGGGGCGGCACTGACGTGCTCGTGCACAACGCGCTCACCCCGTACGCGATCAAGTCGTTCCAGGACATGACGTGGGAAGAACTGGGCGGCAAGCTCGACGGCGAGATGCGTGCGGCGTTCGCTGTCACCAAAGCCGTCCTGCCCGCCATGACTGAACAGGGCTGGGGGCGCATCATCTATCTCGGTACCGGCCTCAGCCGCCGGCCCCGGGCGGGCATGATCGCCCTGGGCACGGCCAAGGCCGCACTGGCGCAGTTCGCCCGGTACCTCGCCCAGGAACTGGGCCCCCGGGGTATCACGGTCAACGTCGTTGAGCCCGGCCCGGTGGAGGACACCCGCATGGTGGGTGTGTTCGGCGAGGAGCTCAAACAGCGGCAGGTGGCCGCCACACCCTTGGGCCGCTTGGCGCGCACGGGCGACGTCGCCCAAGCGGTCGCCTTCTACGCCAGCGAGGACAACTCCTTCATGACCGGCACCACCGCCGCGGTCAACGGCGGGATGGCCATGTACTGACGGCCCCGCTGTCCGCGCTGAAGGCGGGCGGCGCGCGTGGGCGGGACGGCGGCGACACGTTCAGGGGAAGGCGTTCATGCACACGATCGACCTCGCCTACGTCGGGCGGGGCCTGCACGAGGAACTGGTCGCCTACATCGCCGACCAGCAGGACTACTACGCCGACGAGGGCGTCCACGTCGCGCTGCGCGACGGCTGCTCCTGGGATGCGGAGCGGCTGCGTCACGGCGCCACCATCGGGCTCGGCCGTGCACTGCTGTCCCGGCTGACCGATGGCATCCCCTGGGTCGCGCTCAACGTCAACACCCACCGCCCGCTGTTCTGGTTCCTCACCGGCCCCGGCCTGACCTCCCTGGCCGACCTGGCCGGCCGACGGCTGGCCGTGCACGCCCCCCACACCGCACCCGGGGTCTTCGCCCGGATCGTGCTGCGGCAGGGCGGCCTCGACCCCGACCGCGACATCCGCACCACCGTCCGCCCACCCGGCGACTACGGCATGGACTTGCGCTGGCTGCACGACGGCAAGATCGACGCCGCCCTGGTCGGCAGCACGATGGCACCGGAGGCGATAGCCGCCGAGTACGGCTGGCAGGTGCCGGCCTGGGTCGGCGACCAATTCCAGATCCCCACCGTGGGCGTGGCCGTCGACCCCACACGCATCCACCCGGACGCCCCCGCGGTCCAGGCCGTCGTACGAGCCCACCGGCGCGCGCTGCAGATGATCCACGACGAACCCGACACCACGGTGCGGCACCTCCAGACGTTCCTCGGCCGGCACACCGCAGCCGAAGTCCGAGCCCACTACGAGACGTTCATCGCACCGCACTTCACCACCGACGGCCAAGCCGACCTCGCCGTCGGCGCCACCGCGATCACCGCGGTCGCCGCCGAACTAGGGGTCCCCGCCACCGTCACCGCGGGCGAGTTCTACCGCACCACAACCTCCGCACCCCGGGAACCGGGCGACGCTGGCGATACCGAAGCGCACGCAGCACCTCAAGCCGGTCCTTCGCCGGAGCAAGATCGGCAATGATCCGCCGAACCCCGTGCTCGTGCTGGTGCACTCGCGGTGCAGTGCGACCTGGTGGCGACGGGGTCGGACAAGGCGGGGATCATGCGCGGCATCGACGACTTGGAGCGCGAGGGGCTGGCCGTTCGCAGGATTGCACCCGGGGGCCGACGGGTGCGGGCGGTGGAGATCACGCCAGCAACGGGTGTTGCCACAAGCGGATCTTGCCGCGTGGTCTGCGTTACCGATGATTGGCCGGTTCCGCCGATGAGTCCGTCCGGCCCGGACGGTCTCAACAGCATCGAGAATCCAGGAGGAACCGAGTGGAACAGCTGCTGAGAGTCCAGAACTTCAACGTCTCGCGTGACGGGTTCGGTGCCGGTGAGCACCAGACCTTGGAGCGGCCGTTCGGCCACGCCGACCCCGGCGACATGTTCTCCTGGGCCGGCGCCACGGCGAGCTGGCCCATGCGCGCCGACCCCGGCGGAAGCCGTGGCCTCGACGACTACTTCACGCGTGACTACGCTCGCAACATCGGCGCCGAAATCATGGGCCGCAACAAGTTCGGCCCGCAGCGCGGCCCCTGGCAGGACCACGACTGGCGCGGCTGGTGGGGCGAGGAGCCCCCGTTCCGCACGCCGGTGTTCGTGATGACCCACCACGAGCGGCCGTCGTTCACCTCTGGCGACACCACGTTCCACTTCGTAGACGGCGATCCGGCCACGGTCCTCGAACAGGCGCGGGAAGCGGCGCAGGGCAAGGACGTCCGGCTCGGCGGTGGCGCTACCACCATCCGGCAATTCCTCGACGCCGACCTCGTCGACACCATGCATGTGGCGGTCTCGCAGGTGGAGCTCGGATCCGGGGTGCGGCTCTGGGAGTCGCCCCACGAGCTGCTCGACCGGTTCTACCTCGAGGTCGTGCCCAGCCCGAGCGGCGTGACCCACCACCTGTTCTGGCGAAGGTGACACGAGCGCCCGCTCTGGGCTAAAAACCGGCGTCCGCAACCGGAATCCCTCGAGGTCACGGCGAAGACCCCGGAAATGGCCGGAAGCAAAGTCTCCCAGAGCGGGCTCGAATCCTGCCGTGGTGCGAAGCTGGCGGACGAGCGGGAGCTGGCCCAGTTCGAGGGCATGCGCTGGTGGTGGGGCTTCCATTCGTTCAAGCCAGGTGGTGAGCACGGCGACGATGATGTGGTGATGATCAGGAGAATCCTTCCCTACGCCGACTGCGACGATCTTGCCGTGTCGCGCGATTTTTACGTCGGGGTGTTCGGCCTCGAGATCGCGATGGAAGATCCCGTCCTGTGCCTGAGGTCGCCGAACAACCCCACGGCTCAAGTGATCATCTCGCCAAGCGGAATGGAAGCCCCTGCGCCGCGCTTCGGGATCGACGTCGGCGAACCGGCGGCAGTTGATGCGGCCCACGCCGAGTCGGTCCGCCGCGGTTTGCGCGTCGTATATCCGCTTACCGACGAGCCGTGGGGCGTACGTCGCTTCTTCGTGGAGGACCCCAGCGGCACGGTGGTCAACGTGCTCGCGCACCTGCCCTGACTCGGCGTGCCGCCAACACCGTTCGAGCCTGCGCCAACGCGCCGGTCATGGCGGACGTCGACAACGGTCGTCGCGCACGTGTGGCCCCAGGAACCCGAAGTCAGGTTCGCGCACATGTTTTCTGAGGGCGAAGGGCCATGTGACCGGGGCTCGGGCACGCGGAGCATCGGCGGGGGAGGGATGTCTCATGGGGCAGATCGAAGGGAAGGTCGCCTTGGTCACCGGCGGTTCCGCCGGAATTGGGGCGGCTACCGCTAGACGTTTCGCCTTGGAAGGGGCGACCGTGTTCGTCACCGGTCGACGGCAGGCCGAGTTGGACACCGCAGTGAAGGCGATCAACGCGCAGAACGCCCGCGGGCAAGCCATCGCCGTGCGCAGCGACGTGTCCTCACTGCAAGATCTCGACCGCCTCTACGCCCGGGTCGGGGACCACAGCGGCCGTATCGACGTGCTGTTCGCGAATGCGGGTGTGGCCGAGCTCGCGCGGCTGGAAGACGTCAGCGAGGACCATTTCGATCGAGTCTTCGGCATCAACGTCCGGGGGCTGCTGTTCACGGTGCAGAAGGCGCTTCCGCTGCTGTCGGATGGCGCGTCGGTCATCCTGACGTCGTCCATCGCCGCGTCCAAGGGCGTCGAAGCGTCGAGCGTCTACAGCGCCGCCAAGGCCGCCGTCCGCAACTTCGCGCGGACCTGGGCGGTGGAGCTGGCGGGGCGCCGCATCCGGGTCAATGCCATCAGCCCAGGTCCTATTGAGACCCCCTTGTTCTCCGGCATCGTGACCGATCCGGCTCAGGGGGCCGACTTCAGGGATGCGCTCCTGGCCGGCATGCCCCTCGGCCGGTTGGGAGACCCGGACGAGGTGGCCGCAGCGGCGCTCGTCCTGGCAACTGATGCCAGCAGTTTCACCACCGGTGCCGAGTTCTTCGTCGATGGAGGACTTGCCCAGGTCTGAGCCGGGCGCGCCGCTGGTCATCCGAGGCAGATCTGTCGCGCATCACGGGCCCGCGCCCGGAACCGCCGCATTTGTGCCGGCACGTACCGGCGGAGACCGGAACCCGCTGTCGGGGTTCTCGCGATCATCGGTCCCATGGCATCGAGTGAAGGGGCTGGCGTGCGAACGCTGGTGGACGACGAGGCGTGGGTCCACTACGGGCAGATCTTGCAGAGGCCGAGCGAAGTGCGGCCTCGAACGAGAACGGGAGCGCGAGCAGGCGCGCCTCAGGTACGAGGAGCGGGAGTGGGGAGTACGCCGGGCAAGTGAACGCCTGCGGCAGTTGGGCGGCAGCGCGAAGTAACGAGTCCCGCGGACGACGACGACTTCGCTCGACGGCGGACACGACAACTACCTGCGGCAAGCGATGGCGTTACGCGCGCTGTTCTCGGCCCGTGAAGAGGATCCGCTGTGCGCTGCCTTCGTCGCGCTGTGGGAGGGCACGGTCGCGTTCGCCTACCGACGGCACGGCATGCTGTTCGACGAGGTGCGACAAGCGTTCCCGGCCATCGCCGAGCACGGGTCCTGATCGCCCCGTCAGGTCGCAAGCGATTCGTTCAACGGTGGGCAGGATCGTGATCGTGCCGAGCAGCACGCTGAGGGCTGACACCAGCACGGCCATTCGCGCTTCGCCAGGAACCACGTGTAGTCGGCCCTGGAGCGCGTCCGGTGCATCAGCTTGCGCTACAGACGCTCCCGAGAGCTTTTCCGAGTTCGATCACAGTACGGCAGCCTGGCGCGCGACGGACGGTTCGAGTGCAGCGAGATTCACCGGGCAACTGCGGATTCTGCCGCGTCGAGGATCTGGAGCCAGGGGATCTCACGTTTCTTCCTGCAATCATGCAGGGGCCAGTAGTCGTCGCCGGTCAGGAGTTCCGCACCGGTTTCGCGCAGGGTTTCGGTGTGGGACTTCCACGCCGGGTGGCGAACCTGGGTGATGTTGATCTTCGGGAAAATCACCACCGGGAGCTCCGGGGTTCCGATCGCTTCGCCGAGCGTGGTCAGGGCCTGGTTGTCGGCGATGCCGAGGGCGAGCTTGACGACCGTGTTGGCAGTCGCCGGACATGCCAGATAGCAGTCGATCGGCGGGTGCGGGCGCCCGTCGCCGGGCAAGCGGGACTCGACGCGGCATGGCAGGCCGGTCACCTGCTCGATCCGCTCGGTCTCGCCGAGCTCCCGCAGCCACCAGCCCGCCGTCGGGGTCAGCGTCACGGCGACGCGCCAGCCCCGGGCGATCGCGGGTTCGATCAGCGCCGGGCGGATCTCCTCCACGCCACCGGCCGCCGATCCGATCAGTCCCAGGGTCCGCTCGCTCATCCCGCCAGTATGTCGCGGGAGGGGCGGATTGCCACCAGGGCATTCGAGAGCCGCCGCTTTCCTGCAGGTCAGGTCTCGTGTGTGGTGGGGCAGCCGTAGCAGCCCAGAACATGCACGAGCCTCCACCGCCGGGAACCCGCGTCAGGAAGACGCGAATAAATTCCATAGTGGACGGAGAAAGCGGAGGTTCCTGCTGGGGCCAGGGCGTTTCGCGTTTTCCGGGTCGTCAGGCCGTCTTCAGGGCCGATTCTTTGACGTAGACCCAGCGGTGGTTGTACGAGATCGGGACGTAGGTCTCGTATGTCTCGTCACCGACGGCCACCTCGTGGTTGTTCGGGTCGTTTAGCCTGCCGTAGACCACGTTGTAGTCGCGCGCCTCCGTCGAATCGCCGACCGCGTAGACCTGCCCGTCCGGGAGCTTGTACTGCAGCGGCTGCACGTTGCGTTCCTTGGTTCCAGACGGGTGCTCGCCGGGCTCCGGGGCCGCCATGCCGTAGGTCGGGATCTGGTCCCGGACCGGCGTGGCCTGCTCGTCGTCCCCGCGGACACGGTGTTCGTGCCGCCCGGGTCGCGCAGCCGGGCCTTCTTGCCGTCGAACCAGATTGCCAGCCAGCACTCCGGCTTTCCGCCACCGCTTTCCGCTACCGCTTACTGCCGGCCGGTGGCGGCCTTGGCCGACCAGTGCTCGATCTTGGCCGTGCCCGGTGAGCCGTCCGGGTGCACCGTGGGCGTGCCGATCAGCGGGAAGCCGTCGCGCGGTTAAGCTGCCGCGCCTGATCCGGACCAGGGGCAACCTGTCGGCGATGTCGGGACGCAGCGGAGCCGGGTTGGTCAGATCTTCGATCCCGAGCACCTTGCCGAGGGACGCCGCGGCTTTGGGATGGCTCCGGCGGTAGGCCGCCAAGCGGTCGCGGGCTTCGGCGGCCGGGAGGATCTCGGCGGTGGCTTCGGCGGCTCGGACGCGGCCGTTGCACACCCGCACCGACGGATCCGTGCTGACGTTGCGGAACCACTGGGAGCTCGGGCCGTAGCCGGAGACCAGGACCAGCGCGCCCGGCTCGCGGTCGAGCACTTCGAACACCGCGTACCGGCGTTGCCCGCTGTGCCCCCCGGTGTTCCAGCATCATGATCCGGGTGCCGAGCAGCCAACCCAGGCCGCGCCGGTACAGCGGGATCGGGGCGCGGGCCAGCCAGCGGGGGCTGCGTCGAACCATCGCCGCCTCCTCGGTCGATCAAGCTCGGTTCCCACCATCGCACACCGGGGAAGCCGGTCGCCGGGGCGTCGCCCGCAAGGTGGGCGCTCGCACTTGTCGGTGCCCGCACGTACTTTTGGGTGCGGTAGGGGCTGTGTCGGAATGTGCTGGTGTGAAGCGATCTAGCGAGGTGACCAGGCCGTTCGCTTCACACTGCTTGGCGAGGCGGCACAGACCGCTCCCGATAGGGATTCCGCCGGAATCGCCAGGGAGCACGAGTTCCAAACAGCCTCTGCACCAACAGGACTGCTTATGGCAGCTGACCGGCGGAGTTTTAGGAGGGGCCATGGGTTTCGCGAAGGAGCGCTTGGCGCGTTTGCACGAGGTGATGAACGGCTACGTGGCCCGGGGCGAGCTGCCGGGCGCGGTGGCCGCGGTGAGCCGAGGCGGCGAGACGCAGATCGAGGCGTTCGGCACGCAAGCGGCCGGCGGGGCCGAGCCGATGCGCCGTGACACGATCTTCCGGATCGCCTCAAACACCAAGCCGATCACCGCGGCGGCGGCGTTGATCCTGGTGGAGGAGTGCGTGCTGCGGCTGGACGACCCGGTCGACGAGCTGCTGCCCGAGCTGGCAGACCGCCGGGTGTTGGCCCGGCCCGACGGGCCGCTCGACGAGACGGTGCCCGCGAACCGGCCGATCACCCTGCGCGATCTGCTGACCTTCCGGTTCGGCCTGGGTGTCGTCCTGGGAGACCCGCCGATCTTCCGGGCGCTGTCGGAGGCCGGTCTGGCGCCGGGACTGGACGTCGTCGATCTGACGATCGACGAGTGGATGCGCCGCCTCGGCGAGCTGCCGCTGGCCTATCAGCCGGGCGAGCAGTGGCTCTACCACACCGGATCCGACGTGCTGGGCGTGCTGATCGCCCGGGCCTCCGGGAAGTCGCTGCCGGACTTCCTGCGGGAGCGGATCTTCGAGCCGCTCGGCATGCGCGACACCGGCTTCCACGTGCCCGCCGACCAACTGCACCGGCTCGCGCCGAGCTACCAGGCCGGGCCGGGCGGCGAGCTCGTCCGGCGCGAAGATCCCGTGAACAACCCGCCGAAGTTCCCCGTCGGCGGTGGCGGCCTGGTCTCGACCGTCGATGACTACCTGGCCTTCTACCGGATGCTGCTGGATGGTGGGCGTTTCGGGTGCAAGCGGATCCTGTCCAGGCCGGCCATCGCGCTGATGTGCACCGACCAGCTCACCGACCAGCAGAAGGCGGTTGCGCGGCCAATCCTCGGTGAGAGCGCGGGCTGGGCGTTCGGCCAAGCCGTCGTCACCCGCCGTGTCGACCTGTCGACGACGCCGGGCCAGTTCGGCTGGTCGGGCGGCCTCGGCACGACTGCCTTCGGAGACCCAGCGGAGGGCCTGATCGGCATCCTGCTCACCCAGCGCGCGATGGACTCCGCCGCGCCGCCGAAGCACTTCACCGACTTCCGCACCACGGTCTACCAGGCCCTCTCCGACTGATCCGCGCGAACCGCCGACCGGCCAAACTTGACCACTGTGGACGGTCGGCGGTCACCTCCGGCCGGGTGTGCGGCCCCGCAACGGGCGCTGTCCGGCACGAGGCAGTCGAGAGATTAGTCCTGGCGCCGCCATTCGGAGCAGCGGTGCAAGCTGCGTGCACGGGCTAAGAGGGGACGGCGCCCTCGCCTACTGGCAGCGGATTTCCGACAACCTGGAGTCGGTGTCGCCGGCGGTGGAAAAGGTGACAGGCCACCCACGAACTCCTAGAATGGGTAGAAGATCTCGTCACCGCCTTCCATCGAACCACCGCAGACATCAGCTGAACCCCTCCGTCTTCCGCTGACCACTCCGATCGGGACTCTGGTTTTCACTGAAATTGCGGTCATAGCAACAGGGTCAGGCACCGGGACCAGGCACCGGGACCAGGCGCCGGGAGTAGGTGTTGGGGTCAGGGGCGGGTGCAGATCGAGGGAATCGCCCGGGTCAGGCCGAGTTGGTGCAGGCAGTTCAGCCGCAGGCGGGTCCGGGCGTGATGGAAGGCGCTGGTCAGCTGACCGTCGCAGGCCGGACGTTCGCGCAGCTGCCGGGTATCGCGCAGTTCTAGCAGCATCTCGTCGTTCAGTCGGTCGATGATCGGCCGGATCTCGCCCAGGTCGGGGCGTTCGACCGGACGTTCGTCGGGGTGCGCCGCCCAGCGTTCGTGCAGGGCGCGTTGGACGAGCTTGCTGGCCTCGATCTGGTCCCGGAAAACCCGCTTCGCTTCCTCCGGGTCGATGCCCAGCTCCAGCGACTTGCGGGCGACGCCGTCGAGCACCTGCTGCTCCCTCGCCGGGTCATCGATTGGCTGACCGGTGCCCCACTTGGCCTCCGCCACCGTGTCCGATGTGGTGACGCGCTCGGCGGCCGACCGGAGCAGCGGATCCAGCGACTCCCGTTCGCTGGTGTGGGCCGGGGATGCGAGCGTGGCGATGATGGTGCTGACGAGGAGAAGTGAACGCACGACTACCTCCTAGCCGAAGACCCAGCCGAGTCAGGGTAAGGCGCACCAAGGGTCGCAAAGCAGGCAAAGACAGCAACTTTCAACCGTCTCACCGAACTTGTCCACACCGTCGCGCAACCAGAATCATGATTCGTAGCCAACGGGGCGGCCGTCGCCGTCACCCGATGCTGCGTCGATTTCGCGCGAAATCGCGCCACGGGCGTGCCCGCAGATGTTAGCGGAGGGTGTTCCAAGATCAATGCATGACGAAAACTGAACACCTCCTGACCGCACTGTACGTTTTGATCGACGATCACGTGGTTGCACCCCGAGTGGGAGGCGGGGCCGTCAGGCGGTCGCCGCCACCTGGTTGACCGCGAGCACGGGGATGCGCAGGGCCAGCCACCACAGTTCCGCTTCGGCACCCTCATCGCATCGACGCTGCGGGCCGGTCGGTAACGTCGGATTGGTGCGGAGTCTGCTGGAACTTAGCGCGGAGTGGTACCGGGCGATCGCGGAGTGGGCGACTTCGACGCCGCACTGGGTGCATGCCCTCGCGCTGTTCGGCACCCAGGCGCTGCTGGCGGTGTTCCCGCTGCTGACGCTGGTCGTGTGGTGGCGAGCGGACCGGCGGCTGGCGGTCCTGGTCGCGCCGCTGCTGGCGGGCGGGGCCGCGTGGTTGGCCGCCGGGTTGATCAAGGACGTCTTCCAGCAGGACCGGCCGTGCCGGGCGATGACGATCCCGGGCGGCACGATCGAGAACTGCGCCGACGTGGGCATCTGGTCCTTGCCGAGCAGCCACTCGGCGACGGCCGCGGCCTTCGCGGTGGCGCTGGCGATGCTGTGGCGCCGCATCACGGCGATCGTGGTGCTTCTCGCGCTGCTCGAAGGGTTTTCGCGGATCTTCGTCGGCGTCCACTACCCGCACGACGTCTTGGCGGGGTACCTCCTGGGCGCGGCCCTGGGAGCCGCGAGCGTCTTCGCCTGCAATGCCCTGCGATTCCGACGGAAGTCCGTGCAGCTGTGACGATGCTGGTCGGCAGCGCCGCAGCGCAAGGTTGGCCTGGTCACCGTTGGGGGAGCTTGTAGGCCCAGTTCCAGGCCGCTTCGACGGGGCCTCGTTCGAAGTGCCGGAGCCACCACGTCGACAGGGCCATGAACGTTGCGCAGATCGCCGCCCAGATCACCAGGACCCACCACGGGCGGGCCCAGTCGAAGCGCGTTGCCAGGCCGAACCCCCAGCCGTAGCAAAGGATCGTCGCCACGAGGTTTTGGAAGACGTAGCAGGACAACGCCGTTCGGCCGACCGAGGTCAGTCCCCGGTGCAGCGGCCCCGGAGCACCGCGCATCGCGCCGACCACCGAGGGGATCAGTCCGAGCAGGCCCAGCGCGATGACCGGCGGCAGGATGTAGCGGTCCACCATGAACCAGCCGGGCCCGGCGTAAACGGTGACCAGGTTCAACGGCACCCCGACGCCGAACCCGAACAGCATCAGCCGGTTCCGCAGCCGTTGCCCCTCGGGCGCGAACACACCTGCGCGGTGTAGCCGGGCGCCGATCAGGAAAAGCGCCGTGGACATCGGGATGATGAAGATCGCTTCGATCCGGTAGGTCCCCCAGTCGGCGATCCGCGACGAGAGTTGGTCGAGGTAGCTGCCGGAGGCGTACAGCTGCGACGGCTCGCCGCCACCGCCGATCGATGCGTGTCCGCTCAGCAGGCCGAACGTGCACACGCCGATGAACGCGACGTGCAGTGCGGCCATCGCGATCGTCCAGCCTCGCATCGCCCGCTCGCTGCGGCCGATCAGGTACGCGACCAGCATTGACGTCACCGCGTAGCTCATCAGCACGTCGAACTCGAAGATCAGCACGTAGTGCAGCAGACCCTCGGTGAACAGCAGCGCCGCCCGCCACAGGTACCAGCCGGGCCAGCGCCCGCGCCGTCGCAGCGCCGACCGGTACTGCAGTTCCAGGCCGATGCCGAACAGCAGCGTGAGCAGCGCCAGGAACTTGCCGTTGGCGAGGAAGCGGATGGCCGCTTCGATGTTCGCGGTGATCGACCCGGTGGTCACAGCGGTCAGCGAGCCGGCGGGTCCTTCCGGGTCGGTGAAGATCCAGATGTTGGTCCCCAGCGTGCCTAGGATGGCGACGCCGCGGATGACGTCTATCGCGGTGATCCTGCTGGAGGTGGGTGCTTGCTGTAGGTCGGTCATGGATTCCCCAGTCGTACGAACTCGCCTCCGCAATCACGGAGGGTTACGATGCAAGTGCATGGTAAACCGTCGATCGACCGGTTTGCAATGCGTTCGCATTGGAAAGGTGCAGGAGCGTGCCCAAGCAGGTGGACCACGAGGCCCGGCGGATCCAGATCGCCGAGGCGCTGATGCGGCTGGCCAGCCGAGGTGGCCTGGAAGCGGTGAGCCTGCGCGACGTCGCGGCGGAAGCGGGCGTCTCGATGGGCGCGGTCCAGCACTACTTCAAGTCGAAGGACGAGATGCTGACCTTTGCGATGAACCACGTGAACAACCGCGCGGAGCAGAGGATCGTGGGGCAGCTGACGGGCATGCCGACGCGGCCGGAGACGCGGGTGGTGATGCGGACTCTGATGCTCGAGATGCTGGCGCTGTCCGACGACAGTCGCATGGAGTACCTGACGCACGTGGCGTTCTTCCTGCGAGCGCTGGCGTCGCCGGAAATGGCGGAGCACTACCGCGAGCAGTGGCCGCGACTGGAAGCATGGGTGGCTGGCGAGCTCCGGTTTGCGCAGGAATCCGGCGAACTACCGGCCGACCGGAACCCGGAAAGAGAAGCGGAAGCCTTGCTGCTGATCCCGGACGGCCTATCGGTGGGCCTGCTCCTGGGCCAACGCACGAGCGAAGAAGCGATCAGGTCGATCGACTACCACCTGGACCGCCTCTTCGGAACGTACGCAGTGGACTGAGCGACTTGCTGGGTTTCGCGCTCAGCGCGATGTGAACGCCGACTCTTCGACCAGTTGGTCGCGGTCCACTGCGATCGACTCGGGCAGGATCCCGCACAGTGCGGGCAGAGTCACGTTCCTGGCGGACCCAGCAGCACGCTCGTGCCCTTCGGCAGCCGGGCAGGTAGCCGTCCAGCAGCCAGGCGCCGGTGAGCAACAGGTACTCGGCCGCCTGCTCGCCCTCGCCGCGCTGCCACCGGTGCTCGGCGAAGTCGCGCAGGTCGGAGAACACCGGGAGTCACGGGATCCCGTCCACGTGCACCACCAGCACGGTCGGCGGGCCGACACGCATTCCAGGTAGACCCGGCGCTGCGGAAGGTCGCCACCAGGCCGGCCGGATGCTCCACGGTCCGTCGGAACCCGAAGCGCTTCCCGAGCAAGCGGTGGTGCGTCCGGAATGGACGCTGCTGAACCCATGTCCCCACATGCGCGTAGTAATCAAATTCGCAGCGGAAAGTGACGGCATTCGATCTGAAGCGGAAAAACGGCCAAACCGCGTGGCGTGCACCATGCAAAATATTGGGCCCGAACGGCGGTGCGGGATCAGGGTTCCATTTCGGCGTAGGTGAGGCCGCCCAGTTCTGGTTCGGCGGCTCCGCCCGTGGCTTCCGCCAACCAGGCCCGGAAGGTGTCCACTTCGGACTCGGGGACGTTGATGAGGAAGCGGACCTCGGCTTGGTAGTCCGTGTCCGCGACCTGGTAGCCCGCCGAGCGCAGGTCGTTGTCAAGCTTTCCGGCCAGCAGGTAGTCCACCGTGGTCGTCACGAGGCGGACGGGGCGGCGTTCGAGCAGGCCCACGTGGTCCAGGGCGGCCGACACCGCGCTGCCGTAGGCGCGCACCAGGCCGCCCGCGCCGAGCAGCACCCCGCCGAAGTAGCGGGTCACCACCGCGACCGCGTTGGTGACCTCGTTGCGGCGCAGCACTTCCAGCATCGGCACACCCGCAGTGCCCGCCGGCTCGCCGTCGTCGCTGGACTTCTGGAACTCCCCGGAGTCGCCGAGGACGAACGCGCAGCAGTGGTGCCGAGCGTCGTGGTGCAGCCGGCGGCGCTGCTGGATGAATTCCCGCGCTTCCGCCTCGGTGGTCACCCGTGCCAGCGCGCACAGGAAACGAGACTTCTTCACCTCCAGCTCGTGCTCACCCGGCCGCTTGATCGTCTGCATCGGTCCCCTTTGTCCAGTGACGCCCACCACTGCCGCGCAGCGCCCTTCCGGGGCATCCTCCCATTCCGGAAACGGTGCAGGTCAGCGCGGTGATCCTGGCTTGAGGAGGCGGCGATTTCCGTTGTGGGCCGCGGGCACGTAACGTCCCCCCTCATGGAGCAATCATCGAGCCCGTTTGAACCAGGCACGCGGGTGCGTGCCACGTTCGGCCGGTTCCGTGATCAGATCGGCACGGTGGTGGAAACCGCCACCGGTCTCCCTGAAGTCTTCGACGGTCCGGTCCTCTGGGTGCGGTTCGACGGAGCCGACGATCCCGGCCTGGTCGCAGGCAGATTTCTGGAAGCCGCCTGACCCCCGCGCCGGCGGCGGGTGGTCCCCAGTTTCAATTGAAACCTCGCGGACCACCCCGGGATCCGCGGTTTCACTTGAAACTGCGGGATGCCGCAGCCGGGACGCGCGGGCTCAGCCCCAGACCTCGGCGGCGGTTTCCACGACCAGTCGCAACTTCGCCACTTCCTCCTCGTAGGTCAGCGCGTTGCCGTCCTTGGTGGAGGCGAAGCCGCACTGCGGCGAGAGGCACAGCTGGTCGAGGTCGACGTACTTGGCGGCCTCCTCGATCCGGCGCTTGAGCGCGTCCTTAGACTCCAGCTCGCCGCGCTTGGTGGTGATCAGCCCGAGCACCACGGCTTTGCCTTCCGGGACGAACCGCAGCGGGGCGAAGCCGCCGGAGCTCGCGTCGTCGAACTCCAGGAAGAACCCGTCCACCTCGAGTTCGCTGAACAACGCCTCGGCGACGAAGTCGTAGCCGCCCTCGGCGACCCGCGAGGACCGGAATTTCCCGCGGCACATGTGGGTGGTTACCGACAGCGTGTCCGGCCGACCACGCAGCGAGTCGTTGATCAGCGCGATGGTCTGCAGGTGCGCGTGCTCGGCGTCGTCGCCCCGCGCGGCTAGCTGCGCGCGCCGCTTCGGGTCGTTGAGGTACGCCATGCTCGTGTCGTCGAGCTGTAGGTAGTGGCAGCCGAGATCGGCCAGCGCGCGCACCTCGGCGCGGTAGGCCGCGGCGAGGTCGGCGCGGAACTCGGCCAGGTCCGGGTACACGGTCTCTTCGATGGCTGCTCGGCCGCCGCGGTAGTGCAGCATGCCCGGGGACGGGATGGTCAGCTTCGGTGTTGCGGTGGTCACGCGCTCGGCGAGCGCGGTGAACGCGTCCGCGAAGATCGCCGAGCTCAGCCCGATCCGGTCGGTAACCCGCAGGTCGGGGGTGGCCAACTCGATGTCGCCCTGCTCGTTGTGGAACTGCACCTTGAGGTCGGAGTCCTCCACCTTCTCGACGCCGTCGAGCTGGGAGAGGAAGTCCATGTGCCACGAGCCGCGGCGGAACTCGCCGTCGGTGGCGCCGTGCAGCCCGATCTCTTCCTGCATGGCGACGACTTCGGTGATCGCCTCGTCCTCGATCCGGCGCAGTTCGGCGTCGTCGATGCGGCCGGCTGCGTGTTCGTCGCGGGCGTCGAGGAGACGTTGCGGGCGGAGCAGGCTGCCGACGTGGTCGGCCCGGAACGGGGGTGCGACGCGTGTGCTCATGCTCGCAACATAGTTTGCGAATGCGATCGCGCCTAGTCGTGATTTCAACCATCTGCGCTGGCCGGGCAACCGGGGTGTTAGCTGTGTGTGAGCAAGGACAATTCGGTATATCCGGTCGAGTGGATAAAATCGAGATCGATAATCGACGTCGGGGATGACGGATGGAGACGATGAGGGTTCTCGTGATCGGGGCCGGAGTCGGGGGACTCGCCGTCGCCAACGGATTGATCGACAAGGGCCACCACGTGCAGGTCTTCGAGCACGCGGACGCCCTGCGGACCACCGGCGCGGGCATCACCGTGTGGAGCAACGGCACCGCTGCGCTGCGCGAACTCGGCGTCGACATCAAGGCGGCTGGCCGTCCGCTGCGCAGCCTCCGGTCGGTCACCGAAACCGGTCGGCTTCTTTGGGAGGCAGACCTCGGCGAGGTCACCGAGCGCTTGGGCTCGCCGACGGTGCAGATCCCGCGCCGCATGCTGATCGCGGAGATGGCCGCCGCGCTGCCGCCGGGCACGCTGCACTTCGGCCGCCGCTGCGTCGGCGTCACCGAGCACCCGGATCACGTCGTCGTTGACTTCGCCGACGGCGGCTCGGCCACCGGGGACGTGCTGATCGGTGCCGACGGCCAGGGCTCGGTGGTGCGCCGCGAGGTGCTCGGCGGTGACCCGGCGCGGCCGACCGGCTGGGCCAGCTGGCAGGGACTGACCCGCAGCGACCTGGCGATCGCGCACGGTCACCAGACGCTCAACATCGCCGGCCGCAACGCGCACTGCGGCCTCATCCCGACCGTCGACGGACTGCTCCACTGGTGGTTCGACATGCCCTGGAAGGACGGCGACCCGGTGCTGTCCGTCGCCGATCTGCGGCAGGTCTTCCGCGGCTGGCCGAACCCGGTCGAGGAACTGCTGGCCTCGGTCACCGATGACGACCTCGGGTTCTTCCCGCACGTCCGGCACAAGGTGCCGCAGGTCTGGGGCGGCCCGCGCAGCACGCTGCTGGGTGACGCGGTGCACGCGATGCCGCCCGCCGTGGCGCAGGCGGCCAACCAGACGTTGGAGGACGCCTGGTTGCTCACCCAGTTCTTGTCCAATGTGGACCGAGAACCGGCGGAGCTGCTGCGGGCCTACGAGCAGGAGCGCCGACCGCGCGCGCTGAAGGTGTCGCGCACCGCGGCGCTGACCTCGGCGCAGCGCAGCACCCCGTTGCAGCGCCTGGCGAGGTTCCCGAGGTGGCTGGCGACGCGCAGCCAGGTGGCCTCGCTGCGCTCCGGCAGCGACGTCCTCCGCCTCGCCCGGCCACCCCAGGTCCAGGTCGTCTGAACTTGCCGCGGCACCGCCAGGAGCTGCGTTCCGCTTGGTAAGAACTCGCGCGTGCGTTGGGCTGCTATGGCGCACGCAACGCACGCACGAGCCCTGATCAGCGGAAAGAAACTGACTCGGCGGCCTTGCTCGCCCTCGCCGCGATCGGCGCACACCGAGGTCGGCGCACACTGCGGTCGGCCCACACCGCGAACAGCCGCCCCGGCTGCGAGATCAGTGCGAAGCCTTAGTAGTCGTCGTCCTTGGAGCCGTCGGGCAGCGCCGTAGATCTACCGGCCGCGACGTCGCGGGACAACGGCCGTTCGTCGGTGTCCCCTTCCACCTCGCGAACCGGGCATGTCCCACCGGCGATCTCGCGGCAGCAAGAAGCCCTCCCCGCCAGTTCGGTGAGGAGGGCTTCCGGCCGCAGGTCAGCCGCCGACGACGTCCGGGTCGGGGCCGACGCGGACGCCGGTATTCAGCGCCGTGATGGCCGCGACGTCATCATCGGCGAGCTCGAAGTCGAAGACCTCGATGTTCTCCTTGATCCGCGAGGGCGTGACGGACTTCGGGATCGCGATGTTGCCCAGCTGGACCTGCCAGCGCAGCACGATCTGCGCCGGGCTCTTGCCGTACTTCTCGGCCAGCGAAGCCAGCGACGCATCGTCGAGCAGGCCCTTGCCCTGACCCAGCGGGCTCCACGCCTCGGTGGCGATGCCGTGCTCCGCGTGAAACGCGCGCAGCTCGGCTTGCGGCAGGTTCGGGTGCAGCTCGATCTGGTTGACCGCGGGCACCGCGTCGGTCTCCTCGAACAATCGGCGAAGATGCGGGATCTGGAAGTTCGACACCCCGATCGCCTTGGCGCGGCCGTCGGCGTGCAGCTGCTGGAACGCCTTCCACGTCTCGACGTAGCGGTCCTTGGCCGGGAGGGGCCAGTGGATCAGGTAGAGGTCGACGTAGTGGAGCCCGAGCTTGGTGAGGCTCTCGTCGAAGGCCTTCAGCGTGCTGTCGTAGCCCTGGGAGTCGTTCCCGAGCTTGGTGGTGACGAACAGTTCCTCGCGCTTGAGGCCAGATTCGGCGATCGCCTTGCCCACGCCCTCCTCGTTGCCGTACACCGCGGCCGTGTCGATGCTGCGGTACCCGGCCTGCAGCGCCGTCAGCACCCGCTCGACGACCTGGTCGCCCAGGACCTGGAAGACGCCGTAGCCCAGCTGCGGCATCGCTGCGCCGGTGTTGAGCGTGATGTTCGGAACCTGTGTCATGAGGGTATTTTCCTCCACCGATGTCGGAGTGTTCGTCCCGCGAATCGTGGGCTGGTGTCCGCCCTGCGGCCACCGTATTCGGTGCGGTAAGCCCCGGCTAGCCGATCTGCCCCGCGCAAAGCCCTCAGCCGACCTCGATCGACTCGGTGGGCTGCGCGGCGCGGTGCGAGACCAGGACCTCGAAGCGCTGGGGCCGCCGGTCCAGCCAGCCGGAAACCAGCGCGAAACCCAGTCCGACCACCGCCAGCAGGGCTCCCACCCAGCTCGGCGCGGTCAACCCCAGGCCGGCGGCGATCACCACGCCGCCGAGGTAGGCGCCCAGCGAGTTGGCGATGTTGAAGGTCGACTGGATGCTCGCCGAGCCCAGCGCCGGGGCCTCCTTGGCCTGGTCCAGGATCCGCGCCTGGATGCTGGGGATCGCCGCGAACCCGGTCGCGCCGATCAGGAACACCGTGATCGGCGTCAGCACCGCGCTGTGCGAGGTGACCACGAACAGCGCCAGGCAGGCCGCCAGGGCGCCGAGGAAGACGTACAGCGTCTTCATCGGAGCCCGGTCGGCGAGCCGCCCGCCGACCGCGGTGCCGACGGTCATCCCGACTCCGAACAGCGCCAGCAGCAGGGTGGCTGCGGTCGGCGTGTAGCCGGTGACGTCGGTCAGCACCGGCTTGATGTAGCTGTAGAAGGAGAAGGTCGCGGCGAAGCCGAAGACCACGACGCCGAACGCCAGCCAGACCTGCGGGCGGCGGAACGCGCGCAGCTCGCCGCGCACGCTGACGTCGGTGGGCTTGGGTTGGTCGGGCACCAGCGCCGCGACCGCGGCCAGCGCGATGACGCCGATCACCGCGACCAGGCCGAATGCCCAGCGCCAGCCGAGCGCCTGGCCGAACAGCGTGCCGACCGGGACGCCAACGATGTTCGCCACGGTGAGCCCGATGAACATCATCGAAATGGCCTGGGCGCGCTTGTCGGTGGCGACCAAGCTCGCGGCGACCACGGCACCGATGCCGAAGAACACGCCGTGCGGCAGGCCCGCGAGGAACCGGGCGCCGAGCAGCAGCTCGTGCGTTGGCGCGAACGCCGAGCAAAGGTTCCCGACGGTGAACAGCACCAGCATGCTCAGCAGCATCGACTTGTGCTTGAACCGCACGCCCAGCATGGTCAGCAGCGGTGCGCCGATGACAACGCCGAGCGCGTACAGCGAGATGTAGCCTCCGGCGTCCGGGATCGACACCTGCAGGTCGGTGGCGACTTCGGGCAGCAGGCCCATCATCACGAATTCGGTCGTTCCGATCCCGAATGCGGCGATGGCCAGGGCCAACAGGGCAGTGGGCAAGAAGTTTCCCCTTGAAACGAACGTGCCGGACGGTTTGTCGCGTTCTCACCGGCCGGGCGCACAGCGGTGCGCGTCACATCCCGGTGTTCGAGAACGATTTAGGAACGCGGCTATCACTGGCGCACTCCCCAGAGGTGTTCAACAGTATTACGGCGTCCCGCTGTTCCCGAAGCGGTTATGAACCGCGCCACGTCGGGAACCGCTTGTTCGGCCGGGCAGACAGGAGAAATTGTTCGTCCACAATGGACTTTATTGTTAGGTCGCGGTCGGTGCGGACGACCTCCTGCGGCCCACTCGTTGAGCCGCGCGAGGCCTGCGGTCGGTGCCGTCGGCGCGGCCGACTCGCCGTCCTGCCGGCGCAGTCCGACCGTCGTACGCAGGCCTTCCGGTGCCGAGCCGCACAGGGCGGCGCCGAGCCCGGCGGTCCACGGCAACTCCGCCGGCCGGTTCACGATCGATGTGCCGACGATGACCGCGTACACAATCGCCGCGAGCAGGACGTCCAGCCACACCAGCCTGGGCCGCGCGCGCTGGTTCACGCATTCAAAGTACGGACGAGCCCTCGACGGCACGTCTGTCCTGGAGCGTACTGGTCGGTACCGCGCTGGTAGTACGTCAGCGGATGGTGCGGTAACCGGGGTGGACACCCGGGGCCAGGCCGTGGCTTTCGGCCAAGCGTTCAAGGAGCGCCTGGAGCCGGGAGCGTTCGTCGGCGTCGAGGGCCTCGCAGAAGTCGGTCTCGTGCGCGGCGGCCACGGCGCGGAGTTTGTCCAGCAGCTCGGTGCCCTCCTCCGTGAGGCTCAGCTCGTGGACGCGGCGGTCGCGGGTGCTGCGGGTGCGGGTGACCAGGCCGCGGCCCTCCAGGTCGTCTACGAACGTGACGACCTTGCTGGGCAGCATCCCGAGGTTCCCGGCCAGCGTCTGCTGGCTCAGCCCCGGCTGCGCGGCGATCATCCGAAGCATGCCGACTTGGGGCGGGGTCAGGTTGAGCGCGCCGACGCGCTCGGCGAACTTCGCCGCGGCCTGCGTGCCCAGCTGGGTGAGCAGGAACGCGACGCCTGCCTTGGGGATCTCTGCTGCCACATCAAATACTCTACCAACCATGAATCGTTCGAATTACGAATGATTTCCGCCGTGGCGCAGGCTGGCGTGTGCCTCGATGTCCATGCGCTCGGTCATGTGCGGGTAGTGCAGCTCGAATGCCGGCCGGACCGACCGGATGCGCGGAAGCGCGGTGAAGTTGTGTCGCGGAGGCGGGCACGACGTGGCCCATTCCAGCGAGTTCCCGTGCCCCCACGGGTCGTCCACGGTCACCACCGCGCCGAAGCGGTAGCTGGTGAAGACGTTGTACAGGAACGGCAGGATCGAGGCGCCCAAGATGAACGCGCCGATGGTCGACACCACGTTCAGCGTGGTGAAGCCGTCGGAGGTCAGGTAGTCGGCGTAGCGCCGCGGCATGCCCTCGTTTCCCAGCCAGTGCTGCACCAGGAATGTGCCGTGAAAGCCGATGAAGGTCAGCCAGAAGTGCAGCTTGCCCAGCCGTTCGTCCATCATCCGACCGGTCATCTTCGGGAACCAGAAGTACATCCCGGCGAACACCGCGAACACGATCGTCCCGAACAGCACGTAGTGGAAATGCGCGACCACGAAGTAGGTGTCGGTGATGTGGAAGTCCAGCGGCGGTGACGCGAGGATGACGCCGGTCAGCCCGCCCAGCAGGAACGTCACCATGAATCCCACCGCGAACAGCATCGGTGATTCGAAGGTCAGGTGGCCGCGCCACATGGTGCCGATCCAGTTGAAGAACTTGATCCCGGTCGGGATCGCGATGAGGAACGTGGCGAACGAGAAGAACGGCAGCAGCACCGCACCGGTGGCGAACATGTGGTGCGCCCACACGAGCATCGACAGGCCCATGATCAGCAGCGTGGCGAACACCAGACCGGTGTAGCCGAACAGCGGTTTCCGGCTGAACACCGGGAATATCTCGGTCACGATGCCGAAGAACGGCAGCGCGACGATGTAGACCTCCGGATGGCCGAAGAACCAGAACAGGTGCTGGAAGAGGATGGCCCCGCCGTTGGCGGGGTCGAATACGTGCCCGCCCAGGTGCCGGTCGATCAGGAGTCCGAACAGCGCGGCGGCCAGGATCGGGAACGCCATCAACACCAGCAGGCTGGTGGCCAGGATGTTCCAGCAGAAGATCGGCATCCGCCACATCGTCATACCGGGACAGCGCAGGCAAACCAGCGTGGTGATCATGTTGACCGCGCCCAGGATCGTGCCCAGACCGCTGAGGATCAGCCCGGCCGCCCACACGTCCCCGCCCGGGCCCTGGCTGAACATCCCGCGCGACAGCGGCGCGTAGGCGGTCCAGCCGAAGTCGGCCGCGCCGCCTGGCAGCAGGAACCCGCTGAGCACGATCAACCCGCCGAAGAGGAACAGCCAGAACGACAGCGCGTTCAACCGCGGGAACGCCACGTCCGGCGCTCCGATCTGCAGCGGCAGCACGACGTTGGCGAATCCGAACACGATCGGTGTGGCGAACAGCAGCAACATGACCGTGCCGTGCATGGTGAACAGCTGGTTGTACTGCTCCTGCGACAGGAACTGCAGGCCCGGTTGCGCCAGCTCGCCGCGGATCAGCAGCGCCATCGAGCCGCCGACGATGAAGAAGAAGAACGAGGCGATCAGATAGAGGATCCCGATGTCCTTGGGATCCGTCGTGCGCAGCCACGGGATCAGGCGCTGACCTTTGAGCGGGCGCCTGGTGGTCCGTGACCGAGTCGGAACCGAGGCGGGTTCGATCCTGACAGTTGCCATGCCAGTCTCCTGCGGCATCGCGAGGGCATCAGAGCCGGAATTCACCCAGTCTCAACCCGGCCCCGGTAGGCCGCAATCGACGGAACCGCCAGTCAGGTCGTGCTGTCGATGGCGCCGAGCGCCATCTGGCGCAACAGCCGGGACATCGCTTCGGCGTCCAGGTGGGCGCTGTGGGGGGTCGAGTTGATCAGGCCGAACACCGCGTGCGCGGCGGCGCGGGCGGTCGGGCGGTCCAGGTCCGGCCGGATCTGGCACAGCACGTCCACCCAGACCTCGACGTAGCTGCGCTGAAGCTCGCGGACCTTGTGCCGGTCGGTGTCGGCCAAGCTGTCCAGGTCGCGCATGTGCACGGTGATCAGCGCCGGATTGGATAGCGCGAACTCGACGTGCCAGCGCACCAGCAGGTCAAGCGCGTCGCGCGCGTCCGCGGCGGCGCCCACCCGGTCCTGGCCGCCGAGTAGCAGTCGGTCGCTGATCCCGGTGAGCAGTTCCGCGAGCATCGCGTCCTTGCTGCGGAAGTGCCGGTACAGCGCGGGCCCGGAGATGCCCACCGCCGCGCCTATGTCGTCGATGCCGACGCCGTGGAAGCCGAAGCGTGCGAACTTCTCCGCCGCGGCGGTGAGGATCTGCTCGCGGCGGGACGGCTTGGCTGCATCGGTGGACATCGACGTCGATGCTAGACGAAACGTGTTAGTTGTCGTTAACATCGGCCGCGTTAACGATGACTAACTCCGGTGGAAGGTGTGCCCGCATGGATGCGCCCACCCTGCGCACGGCCATGGACCCGGACTCGGCGGACTTCGCCCGCTACGCCGAGCAGCACGCGAAACTCGTCGACGACCTCAACACCCAGCTCGGCCGCGCCCGGCTGGGCGGGCCCGAGAAGGCCCGCATCCGGCACGTCGAACGGGGCAAGCTCCTACCCCGCGACCGGGTGGACGCGCTGCTCGACCGAGGCTCGCCCTTCCTGGAGCTCTCGCCGCTGGCCGCGCACGGCATGTACGACGACGAAGCACCGTCGGCGGGAATCATCACCGGCATCGGCCGGGTGTCCGGGCGGGAATGCGTGGTCGTCGCCAACGACGCAACCGTCAAGGGCGGCACGTACTACCCGATCACGATCAAAAAGCACCTGCGCGCGCAGGAAGTCGCGCTGCACAACAACCTGCCCTGCCTGTACCTGGTGGATTCCGGCGGCGCCTTCCTGCCCAGACAAGACGAGGTGTTCCCGGACCGCGAGCACTTCGGCCGGATCTTCTACAACCAGGCGACGATGTCCGCCCGCGGCATCCCGCAGATCGCCGCGGTGCTGGGCTCGTGCACCGCGGGTGGCGCCTACGTCCCGGCGATGAGCGACGAAGCCGTGATCGTCCGCGAGCAGGGCACCATCTTCCTAGGCGGTCCGCCGCTGGTGAAGGCCGCGACCGGGGCCGACGTGACCGCCGAGGAACTCGGCGGCGGCGAGCTGCATTCGCGCACCTCCGGCGTCACCGACCACCTGGCCGCCGACGACGCGGACGCGCTGCGCATCGTTCGCTCGATCGTCAGCACGTTCGGTCCCCGCGAGCCCAGGCCGTGGGACGTCGCGCCGGCGGAGGCACCGGCGGTCGACCCCGACGAGCTCTACGGCGCGGTCCCGACCGACAGCCGCATCCCTTACGACGTGCGGGAAGTCATCGCGCGGATCGTGGACGGCAGCCGGTTCGCGGAGTTCAAGCACGACTACGGCCAGACGCTGGTGACAGGCTTCGCCCGCATCCACGGGCACCCCGTCGGCATCATCGCCAACAACGGCATCCTGTTCGGTGAGTCGGCGCTCAAGGGCGCGCACTTCATCGAACTGTGCGACAAGCGGTCTATCCCGCTGGTGTTCCTGCAGAACATCTCCGGGTTCATGGTCGGCAAGGAGTACGAGGCGGGTGGCATCGCCAAGCACGGCGCGAAGATGGTCACCGCCGTGGCCTGCGCCCGCGTCCCGAAGTTCACTGTCGTCATCGGCGGCTCGTTCGGGGCGGGCAACTACTCGATGTGCGGCCGGGCGTACTCGCCGCGGTTCCTGTGGATGTGGCCCAACGCCCGGATCTCGGTGATGGGCGGCGAGCAGGCGGCGTCGGTGCTGGCGACCGTGCGCCGCGACCAGCTGGACGCCCGCGGCGAGCACTGGTCGGTCGAGGACGAAGAGGCGTTCAAGCAGCCGATCCGGAACCAGTACGAGGACCAGGGCCACCCGTACTACGCGACGGCCCGGCTGTGGGACGACGGCGTGATCGACCCGAAGCAGACCCGAACGGTCCTGGGCCTGGCGATCTCGGCGGCGGCCAACGCCCCACTGGAACCAATCTCCTACGGCGTCTTCCGGATGTGAGTTCGAATGAGCGGCTTGTTTTCCGTGGCGGTGCAGGTGGCGGAACCTCGGACGCCTTCTCGACCCCGGGATCCCCGACGCACATATGACCAACACGTCGCGCCGGGGCAGGTCCTCGTAGACAACCCCTGCGGTGGGCGCAGTGTGAGAACCCGCGGCGGTGCACGTTGCGTAGGCGGGCCAAGCGCCTTCGGCGCTTGGCAAGACAAAGAAAAACAGGCCGTGAATGCTTTGGGGCGCTGCGGCGACCGAACGTACTCACCGGTGTTGACCAGGCGATACGTTGTGATCCAGCCGTTCGGCATGGCGAAGGGGTGACGATGCAGCACTTCGACACGGTGTTGGTGGCGAACCGGGGCGAGATCGCGGTGCGCGTGATCCGGACGCTTCAGCGGCTGGGCATCCGCTCGGTCGCGGTGTACAGCGACGCCGACCGCGGCGCGCGGCACGTCGCCGAGGCCGACACCGCCGTCCACATCGGACCGAGCCCGGCCACCGAGAGCTACCTCGACGGCAAGCGCATCCTGGACGCCGCGCGCAGCACCGGAGCGCAGGCGATCCACCCCGGCTACGGGTTCCTCGCCGAGAACGCCGGCTTCGCCGAGGCATGCGCGCAGGCGGACATCGTCTTCATCGGCCCGCCGACCACCGCGATCGAGTCGATGGGCGACAAGATCCGCGCAAAGCAAACGGTTTCCGCCGCTGGCGTTCCGGTGGTGCCCGGCCGCAGCGAGCCGGACATGACCGACGCCGACCTGCACGCGGCGGCGATCGAGATCGGTTTCCCGGTCTTGCTGAAGCCGTCCGCCGGTGGCGGCGGCAAGGGCATGCGACTGATCCACGACGAGTCCACCTTGGACGACCAGATCGCCTCCGCGCGCCGCGAAGCCCGCTCGGCGTTCGGCGATGACACGCTGTTCGTCGAACGCTTCGTGACCCGCCCGCGGCACATCGAGGTCCAAGTGCTAGCGGACGCACACGGCAACGTGGTGCACCTCGGCGAGCGCGAGTGCAGCCTGCAGCGGCGGCACCAGAAGATCGTCGAGGAGGCCCCGTCGCCGCTGCTGGACGCCGAAACGCGCGCCGGCATAGGTGCCGCCGCGGTGGACGCGGCGCGCTCGGTCGGCTACGTCGGGGCGGGCACCGTCGAGTTCATCGTCTCCGCCGACCGCCCGGACGAGTTCTTCTTCATGGAGATGAACACCCGCCTGCAGGTCGAGCACCCGGTCACCGAACTCGTCACCTCGGTCGGCGGGGAACGCGGCGTTGACCTCGTCGAACAGCAGGTCCGGGTGGCCGGGGGAGAGCCGCTGCCCTGGGCGCAGGAGGACCTGTCGATCGACGGCCACGCCATCGAGGCCCGCGTCTACGCCGAGGACCCGACCCGCAACTTCCTCCCGACGGGCGGCGACGTCATGGCGGTGCACGAGCCGACCGGCCCCGGCGTCCGGGTCGATTCCGGGGTGCGCGTGGGCGGGCGCGTGGGATCGGACTACGACCCGATGCTGGCCAAGGTCATCGCGTGGGCGCCGAGCCGGGCCGATGCGCTGCGCCGACTGGACGCCGCGCTCGCCGACACGGCTGTCCTGGGCCTGCACACCAACGTCGCGTTCCTCCGCGCACTGCTGAGGCACGACGAGGTCCTGGCCGGCCGCTTGGACACCGGCCTCGTCGAGCGCGATCTCGACTCGCTCATCGCTGAGAGCAACACGACACCGGACGACGCCTACGTCGCCGCGGCCCTGGAGCGGCTGCTCGCCAGCGAGCCGACCGAGCCGATCGTCGACCCGTGGGACATCCCCGACGGCTGGCGGCTCGGCGAACCGGCCTGGAGCACCTGGCGCTTCGCCGGCCCGGCCGACGAGGTCCGCGTCCGGTTGCGAGGCCGCGCCCGGGACGCCGCAGTTTCAATTGAAACTGCGCCCGGGGGTGACCCGGGAACCGCAGTTTCAATTGGAACTGCGGTCCACCGGGCCTCGGTCGAAGCGGACGGCGACACCCTGACCGTCACCTACCAGGGCCGCACCCGCCGCTACCGCTACGTGCACGTCGACGACACCACCTGGCTCGCCGCAGACGGCCACGCCTGGGCGCTTGCCGAGCACCGCCTGCTCACCGAGCGCGGCGACGCCGCCGGTCGGTCGGACGGCGTGGTGACCAGTCCGATGCCGGGCACCGTGCTGGTCGCCGACGTGAGCCCCGGTCAGAAAGTCCGCAGCGGGCAGAGGTTGTTCGTCGTCGAGGCGATGAAGATGGAGCACACCGTCACCGCGCCGATCGACGGCGTCCTCACCGAAGTACACGCCAGGAAGGGGCAGTCGGTCGGACTCGACCAGCCGTTGGCTGTCCTCGCCGTTGAAGAGGAGGCCTAAACGATGGTGGACCACCGGCTCAGCGAAGAGCACGAAGCCCTGCGCGAGAGTGTGCAGACCTTCGCCCGCAAGGAAGTCGCTCCGGTCATCGCCGACTACTACGAACGCGAGGAGTTCCCGTACCCCCTGGTGCAGACCATGGGGCGGATGGGTCTGTTCGGGCTGCCGATCCCCGAGGAGCATGGCGGCATGGGCGGCGACTACTTCGCGCTGTGCCTGGCGCTGGAGGAGTTGGCGCGCGTCGATTCGTCCATCGCGATCACCCTGGAGGCCGGGGTCTCACTGGGCGTCATGCCGATCTACCGGTTCGGTAGCGACGAGCAGCGGCGCACCTGGCTGCCCCGCCTGGCGGCCGGGGAGATCCTCGGCGCATTCGGCCTGACCGAGCCCGGCGGCGGCTCCGACGCGGGCAGCACCCGCACCACAGCGGTGCTCGACGTAGGGGGTGCCTCCCGCTCGAGCGAAGCCGAGAGCGGGGGAGAGTGGGTGATCAACGGCTCCAAGGCATTCATCACCAACTCCGGCACGGACCTCACCGGCCTCGTTACGGTCACCGCCGTCACCGGGCAGAAGCCGGGCGGCGGCAAGGAGATCTCCACGATCATCGTGCCCGCCGAAACCCCGGGGTTCACCGTCGCGAAGAAGTACTCGAAGGTCGGTTGGAACGCCTCCGATACCCATGCGCTGTCCTTCGATGACTGCCGGGTGCCCGCCTCGAACCTCCTCGGCGAGCGCGGCCGCGGCTACGCCCAGTTTCTCGCGACGCTCACCGAGGGCCGGGTCGCGATCGCCGCCATCGGCGTCGGTCTCGCCCAGGGCTGCGTCGACGAATGCCTGCGCTACCTCGGTGAACGAGAGGCCTTCGGCCGAAAGATCGGCGAGTACCAGGCCATGCAGTTCAAGGTCGCCGACATGGAGTTGCGTGCGCACACCGCGCGGCTGGCCTACTACGACGCTGCATCGCGGATGCTGCGCGGCGAGCCGTACAAGAAGGAGGCCGCGATCGCCAAGCTCGTCTCGTCGAACGCGGCGATGGACAACGCCCGGGACGCCACGCAGATCTTCGGCGGCTACGGGTTCATGAACGAGACGCCGGTCGGGCGTTTCTACCGGGACGCCAAGATCCTGGAGATCGGCGAGGGCACCAGCGAGGTCCAGCGCATGCTGATCGCCCGGGAACTCGGCCTGCCGGCCTGAGAGAAAGCGCCGACGGAGGCCTCGGGGCGACCTCCGCCGGCCATCAGGTTCAGTGGTCGGGGATCGTGTCGGGGGTTGGGGGCGGGTTTCGGGGGATCAGCGCTGGAACCGCTTCTGCGGCACGGTGATCTCGTCGGTCTGCTCGATGCCGTCGTAACCGGCTGGCACGTCGTAACCGGCTGGCACGTCGTAACCTGCCGGCGCGTCGTAACCGGCTGGCACGTCGTACTCCGGCGCGGGCCCGAAGCCCTGCTGCATGTCTTCGCCGGGCCACATCGGCCCCTGGCCGCTCGGTGCCGGGCCGCTGTGCACCGGCTCCTCGTCGGCGTCCGCCAGGTGCTGCATCACCCAGTCACGGGCCAGCGCGGCCGGCGAGGTGCCCTGCTTGAACGCGAGCTCCCGCAGGCGTTCGTTGGCCATCAGGGGCAGCCGCAGCTGGTAGACCTGCGAGGCGCCGAAGCGGCGTCCGGACCCGGTGGATTCGACGCTCTCCTCCGGGGCCAGCGCAGCCAGGTACGACTCGAACTCATGATCCGGTTCGGCCGACTGGGCGGACTTCTGCTGCCGTCGGCCGGTCTTGGTTCGTCCTAGAGCCACCGGCACACGATAACGGTTGTGTTGCGACCCGCGAGTCGCTGTGAGCCCTATCACCGCTCGCCGAGTCGCAAGGCAAGTGCTTCACCTGCGCTTTTGTGATCGTGATGAGAAAGCGGAGGGCCCCCGCGCCAGGGGGAGGAACGCGGGGGCCGGAGGGGATCTCCACAGGTGCTGACCGGGGGTCTGTCAGCGGACCGATTGTGGCACGTCGCAGGCCGTTGTGGGGAGCTTTCGCCGCAGGATTGCTGCATCCCGGTCGGCTGCTCAGTTCGCGCCGGGCCACTCCGCGATCGTGTACCCGGCCTCGGTGATGGCCGCCGCCACCGCCTCCCGGCTGAGCTCCTGCTCGCTGGTCACCGAGACCTGCCCGCTCTCCACCGAGACCTGCACGTCGCTCACGCTGGGCAGCTCCGAGAGCTCCTCGGAGACGGACTTGGCACAGTGGCCACACGTCATGCCGCCTACAACGAACGTCTGACTGCTCATGAAAGTTCCCTCCTGGCAGATTTCGCCACGACTCGATGCGGATTCCGCCGCAAACTGTCCCGAACGTCCAGGGTGGACGATCCCGGTGGGGGTGGCTTCGGGGGGTGTGACCAGGGCAATATCCGAAGTGGATCGAGATCCCCCACGCGATTACTCTGCGTCGAAGTCAAATCACTCTCTGGGGGGCTGCGGGTGTAGACAACCTGTGGATAAATTGCGCCCGGAACCCGAGGCCGGGGAGGCGTCATGTACGGGTCACTGGACGTACGGAAGTTCTTGTGGCAACAAGAAGACGGGTCCTCGCGGCAGTCGTCCGCGGTGCCCGCGCCGCGCACCGGCGAGCCCTCGCGGATCTCGTCGGAGCAGCTGCACCGGGCCAGGATGGCGGTTGCCCGCAGCGCGGAGAACGCCGAGGACTGCAAGCTCCTGCTGGACATGCTGGGATTGGCGCCCGACGACGACGGGCAGCCGCCGGTCACGCGCTGACCGGGGGTCCGCCCTGCCGCCGAGGTGCGCCTTCGGGGCGTTCGCCGGGCTGTGCCGAAAAGTCGGCACCAGCTCGAGCCCGGTCAGCCCGGTGGGCGGGATGGCCGGATTCGCGGTAACTTCCGGTGGCGTAGTTGATCATCCGTTCGGGACCGCGTCGCTCGGGCGGCGGATCGCGGACGACTTCTTCCTGCCGGAGTTGTGCCATGCCGCAGCACCGCGCCAAGCTCACCCGTCGCGCGATACTGGCCGCCGCTGCGCGGGAGTTCGACCTCATTGGCTACGAGGCCGCCCGCCACGCTGCGCTCGATCCTGCGGCGCTCCGGCATTACCAAAGGGCGAAGCAGCCGGAGCGCTGCATCCCGGTACCGACCCGGCTGTGGCGGCGAGGGTGCTCTACGCGGCATTGGTGGGTGCGCACGCGGTCGGCGACGAACCGGTGGGGCTGGCCGACCGCTTCGGCGAGATCTGGCGCGTGGTGCTCGCCGGGGGGCGCCAGGGAGGACTGGCGCGCGAACCCCGAGCCGACGAGTCGACCTTGAGGCGCGGATCACAAAATCGCCATCTGTCGGATTTATACGTTTTTTGGCTCCGGCGCTCGCCTCGTGGGTGCCGAGTGCCCGCCACCCCGCGTGGCGATGGGGTACCAAGATCCAACGAAGCGGCTGGTCAAGTGGCTAGCATCGACTGCGGGCCCGCGTCGGATCGGCGTCGCGAGGGGGCGTCGTGCGACTTAAGGGACCCCCCGTCTTGGGGCCCTGAACGCATGTCGTAAGCTTTCATCACTGCCAACGGGGCGCTCCGAAAAGGGGAAGCCGGTTGGAGGCAAGGCCGGGTCGGTTTCGAATCGGCCAAGCCCCCATCGTCTAGCGGCCTAGGACGCCGCCCTTTCAAGGCGGTAGCGCGGGTTCGAATCCCGTTGGGGGTACGGACAACTGAAGATAGAAGCATGGCCCAGTGGCGCAGTTGGTTAGCGCGCCGCCCTGTCACGGCGGAGGTCGCGGGTTCGAGTCCCGTCTGGGTCGCCAAGGCGAACGGCATTCAGCCGACGCTATCGGCCAGGTAGCTCAGTTGGTACGAGCGTCCGCCTGAAAAGCGGAAGGTCGGCGGTTCGACCCCGCCCCTGGCCACCGCTCGCAGCTGCGAAAACATCCCCCGCCGGTTTCGGCGGGGGATGTTTCATTTCAGTCGGTCTTCCGGGGAGTAGGCGTTGCGTCGGTCGGCGAGGTCGCTTCGGAGGGCGTCCCGCACAGCTGGCGCTGCGGTCCAGCTCCTGGCTCTAGCCAGGCGCCTGCTCGCTGCGTTCGTGTAGCGAAGACATCTGAGCGTCGAGTCCGGCAGCGGCCCCGGCCGCCGCTTTGAGCTCGGCGGCGAAGCTCTCCGGCACCTTGCCCCCGCTCTTGTAGAGCAGCTCGTGCTCTACGGCGGCCCAGAAGTCCATCGCGATGGTGCGCAGCTGGAGTTCGACGGCCACTTGCTCGGTGCGGTCGGATAGGTGCACCGGAACGTTGATGATCAGGTGCAGGCTGCGGTAGCCGTTCGGCTTCGGCGCGGCGATGTAGTCCTTGGTCTGCACGATCTCAATCTGGTGCTGGCGGATGAGATCGCGAACGAGGTAGACGTCGGAGACGAACGGGCACACGACGCGCACGCCGGCGATGTCGGTGAGATGTTCGCGGGCCGACACCGGGTCGACCGGTAGCCCGCGCCGGGCGAGTTTGGCCGCGATCGCCTCCGGGCGCTTGATCCGCGAGGTGATGTGCTCGATCGGATCGTGCTCGTGGGCGTAGTCGAACTCCTCGCTCCAGATCCGCAGCTTGGTCATGAGCTCGTCGACGCCGAACTTGTGCACCATCAGCAGGTCGCCGGTCCGGCGCATGAAGGCGAGGGCGTCGGCGTGGTCCACGTCGCCGAGCTGCTTGGTGGCGCCGCGCTGCGGATAGGGCCACCTGCGCGAGCCGCCGCGCGATGATCTGTCCCCGGAACCCATCGACGCTCCTCCCACCGCTGTCGGATTCCAGCCTAGTACGGCAGCAGCCATTTGGTTTTTGACCTGCGGGAACGTGTGGTTGGGGGCTGCATTCGATGTAGGGCAGCCGCCTGTTAATCATGTGTT
>NZ_JBSFLZ010000055.1:0-39988 GCF_053599315.1 Saccharopolyspora sp. NPDC000995 | reverse complement strand
AAAACGCTCGGCTGGAAAACTCCAGCCGAGCGTCTGCGTGATCTACTTACAGCCACATAGGCCATCAGGTGTTGCGAGGACCCCAAGAATCCGCCACCCGGCAGCGAGGGCCCCTTTGTTGCGCGGCGCCGGGCGTGGTGGCGGGAAGGTTCCCTTGCTGTCAGGGGCGTGGGCTGCGGCTGGGTTCCGCTGACAGGAAGGTTCCCATGCTCACAATCGGCAGTGCACCGCTTAGTTGTGCACAATCCGCAGTACCTCGTGATGCTGGTGCTCTGGGAGCGCGAGTCTGTGACGGTGAAGGAGCTCGGCGCCGCCCTGCGGCTCGACTCCGGCACGTTGTCGCCGTTGCTGAAGCGATTGGAGGCGCGCGGTCTGATCGTGCGCCAACGCAGCATCATGGACGAGCGGTCCGTGGCCGTCGCGTTGACGGCGGACGGCTCGGAGCTGCGGGGACAGGCTCGGTGCGTCCCGGACCAGATGGTGTCCGCGACTGGGATGCAGGTCGACGAACTCATTGAGCTGAAGTCCACATTGGAACGCCTGACGGCCGCACTGGATTCGGCGGCCCAGCGGGCAGAAGGCAAGTAGGAGGCTCGACGATGACAGTGCTCTACACGGCAGAGGCGACGGCGACGGGTGCGGGTCGGGACGGGCGGACTCGGTCCCTTGACGGTGTCCTGGACCTCGACCTCGCGGTGCCGAAGGAGCTGGGCGGCCCCGGCGGTGCGGCGACCAACCCCGAGCAGCTCTTTGCCGCCGGGTACGCGGCGTGCTTCCACAGCGCGCTCCAGTTGGTGGCGCGCCGCGCCGATGTCGGCATCTCTGATTCGTCGGGCACCGCCCAGGTCGGCATCGGCCGCAACGGCGACGGCGGCTTCGGACTCAGCGTCGGCCTGGTCGTCGACCTGCCGGGCGTGCCGCCCGAGCAGGCGCAGGAACTCGTCAACGCGGCGGACGAGGTCTGCCCGTATTCGAACGCGATCCGCGGCAACGTCGAGATCGAGCTGCGGGTCGCCTGACTCAGGCGAACAACACGTAGGTCAGGCCAGAGCAGCCGGCGAGCACCGACAAGGCGGCGGCCGCCGCCGGTAGCGCCCCGTCGGGCAGCGGGGTCTCGGCGTGCAGCCCGCGTTCGATTCGAAGGTGCCGCCGCCACGCGAGCCAGCTGATGGCGACCCCGAACGGCAGGGTGAGCGCTCCGCAGACCGCCGCCGCGAGGGTGCTCTCGTGCGCGATGAGCCGCAGCAGCACCAGCATGCCGACGACGAAATTGAGCGCGGTCCGCAACCACGCGAGCGTGGTCCGTTCGATCTGCAGCCCCGGATCCCAGGGCCCGTCGGAGCGCTCCACGTCAGAACCCGGACACGAACAGCAGGACGCAGGCGGTGATGCCGATCGCGCCGAGCCCGTAACCGATGACCGGCGCCAACCGCGGCGCGGGCAGCGGCCGGCCGCGCCGCAAAGCGCGCTCGGTGGCCATCCAACGGGCGAAAGCCGTTGCGCTGCAAAGTACCCCGGCCAGCAGCAGCAGGACCGCCAGCGCCGTCCGCAGTGGACTCGCCTGGCCGGTGGCTGCGTTCAGGGCCTCGATGCCAACACCTCCGGCCATCAGGGCCAGCGCGGTGCGGATCCAGGCCAGGAAGGTGCGTTCGTTGGCGAGGGTGAACCTCGGGTCTGGGTCGGAGCCGTCCCGGTACAGCCGCCGTGGCCAGCGCGAATCGCGGTCTTCAGGGTCGGTCGCCATGGGCTCACGGTAACCCTCCCGAACCGTGGGACGAGAGCATCGCCCCGTCAATCACGGCCGTGTGTCGGGCCCCGCGCGCAGCGGGGCCCGACCGCGGCATCAGAAGGAGAACACCTTCCCGGTAGCAGCGCCGGCCACGCAGTCGTTCGGGAAGGTCTTCTCGAAGGTGACCGGCTTGCCCTGCCACCTGCCCTTCGCCGAGAGCGTCACCGGTTTGTAGTTGAGCGGGCACGCGGATTGCTTGGTGGTGAGCTTCGTGAAGTCACCGTTGACGTCCTTCAGCGCCTGACACGCGTCATTCGCATACGGATGCGATCCGCCGGTGGGCTCGCAGGTCAGGAACGTGGTCCTGATGTCCTCGCGCGCCTCGCCGCGGATCGACAGGTTCATCATGCTGCCGTGCGCCGACGACGCGGGTTCCGCGCTCGCGAGCGCCGGTGCCAACGCGGTGCCGACCAGAGCCGCGGCGGCGAGGCAGGTCCGGGCGATGAGCCGTTTTGCAGCCATCTCGTCATTCCTCCTGGGTATTTGAGTGACGATTCGCTTCTCTTTATCGCCGAGGCCGAGCAAAACGCGGCAGACGCGACGACGGATCACTGAAACGTGGTTCGCCCGACCAGGTTTCCATCACGAGCTGTCACGAAAAGGCGTGGTCAAGCGGGAGAGGTAGTCGCCCACAAGCGGTGAGTCGCTCGATAAGGTGGTGGGCCTTTCGGCGATCAATGGTCATTGCTGAGCGGGAGCACGCGTCGCCCGGCGGCCGTTCTGGGCGCGTGCGTAGTCTGCGGTCTGGAGAAGTCCGGGCAGGACCCGGAATTCGACGTTGCGAATGCGGGTCGCGGCGTGGTCGCTGTCGAAGCTCTGCTCCTGCCGTGCGCGATGGTCGGCGCGCGACTGGCCCGCCACGCAGCCTTGCTGATCCGTAGCTCGGTTCTTCGGGCATCTGCTCGATCGAGGACTTGGACGCGCCGACGGCGTCGAGTCATTGCCTGACGTCTGAGTCCTCGGCCGTTTGCTTGCCGTCCTGCAGCTCGGAGATCTTCGGGTGTCGGCAGCCCAGCGCCGACGCCAGCTTGCGGACCTCGAAGCCCATCGCGTTCCCGAAGCTCGGATGTTGCGACGACCGCTGGAACTCAAGATGCATGGTGCGATGCGCTTTCTCATCCACGCGGGTGTGATGCTGCTGCGGTGCCCGCAGCAGCATCACCCGCCCAAACGAGTTGGAAAATTTCGAACTGCCGCGTTGTGCCTTTATTCTCCTTGCTGATGCCAACGAATCTGGGGCGTTGGAATGGGGATCTGGTGGCATGACCTTGTTTTCGGCATCGATCTCCGCGCGCAGCTTCCGGCCCGTAAAAAACTGGGGGGGACCAATTGTTCGGCAAGATTCGACCGTTGAGCTTCGCGGAGCTCGACAACCAGCGTGTTGAGTACCTGCCTCCGCGCACGGTCCTGTCGACGTTTCCGTTCGGCGGCGGCTGGAACCCGCTCGTGATCAATGGTGGTGCCGGCGGCAACGGCGGTGGCACGGGCGGCGGCCAGGGCGGCGGCTCTGGTGGTGCGGGTGGCAACGGCGGAATCGGTGGTGACGGCGGTTGCGGTGGGCCAGGTGGCCCCGGCATCGGTGGTAACGGCGTCGGTGGCGGCGGTATCGGCGGCAACGGAGGCACCGTCGTCCTGTGATCCGCAACCGCGAGCTCGTCCCCCCGAACTAGGGGACACCGCGACAACAGCGCCCCGGGCAAACCGATGAGGCTGCACGGGGCGCTGTTGGCCATCCGGATTGCGGCGGCGAGCTTTTCCCAAACCCTGGGCACGGCGAAGAAGAGGGTCGACCGGGCGCGGACCAGCGCCGCGAGAATTCGGACTTGATCGGCGCAGGTGCATGTGCGCGACATCGTGGATCGCCGCGTAGAGCCCGATCGTCCGCTCCGCGATATTCGCCAGCGGTAGGTGGCACAGCCGCGGCGCGTGCCGCTCGGGCTTCTTGGCCTGGTGCAGCGCGGCCGCCGCGAAGCAGGTGCTCTGGTGGGTGAGCACCACGCCTTTCTGCTCGCCGAAGGTGTAGAGGATCGCGGCCGGGTGGTTCGGTTGGATCGTCGGCCACACCCGCTGCACCAGCTCGGGATCGTCGCGCAAGCGCTGCTCGCCGAGCCGCCACAGGCTTTCCCAGTTGCGGGACCAGTGATCGGCTGACACCATCGCCGCCTCGTCGAGCACCACGACTCGATGGTGGACGTGTTGCGCAGCGCCTTCGACCAGCGCCGCAGCTGGTCGGCGCCGTCGAGCACGATCACCCGAGCCCTGCTGTGCTGGGCGATGTGGTGCACCTGGTTCTGGCTGAACGTGGGGTAGAGGGTGCTGGGTACCGCGTCGAGATGGGTTGCCGCGACGTCGATCAGCCAGCGCTCGGCGCGATTCGCCATCGTGATCAGCATCGTTTGGCCGCTTTACAGGCCCATCGCCGCGAGCCCGACGGCCAACGCGTGCACCTCGTGGTGCGCCTCGGCCCAGGTCCAGGTGCGTCCGTCGTCGGTAAGCGCCGGACGCTGTGGGAACTCCGCGGCGTTGCGCGAGACCAGTTGCGGGAGGGTCGTTTCCAGCGCGGCGGTGGCCCAGGCTTCCGAAACGCTCATCTGGCCTCCCCTCGGCGCACGTTCGAAGTGGCATGCGTCACGACGCGATGAAACCCCATCGGTGGCGCCGCTGGCGAGCGGCCGAAAGCCGGAATCCGGTGGCGTGATCCGGCCGAATCAGACGTGATCGCGGATCACGCCGTTGACGGCCCGCTGGAATCCGTTCACCAGGACCTGGATGGTCAGCGGTCGCAGCTGGTCGGTCGCGGCGCGGACCCGCTCGCGCTCGCCCTCCGGCCGGCCGCGCTCGACGTAGGGGCGCAGCACGTTCGCGGCGAACAACTCGCGCAGGTCGGCCGCGATCTGCGTGGTGTGCTGCTCGACGATCCCCTTGGCCTGCAACAGCATTTCCAGCGGCAGATCGAGGTCCAGGATCTGCAGGCCGACGCCCAGCATCGCCGGGCTGGGCAGCCGGAGCCGCGCCGAGTCCGGAATCCGCTGCAGGATGCCGAGTTGGATGAGCTGCTCCACCAGCGCGTCGTCGAGGTGCCGGCCCGCGCGGCGATCTAGGTCGTGTCGCTCCAGGTCTTCGGCGTGCTCGTCCGTCCACGGCGCGATCAGCGCGCGTTGCAGCGCGAGCTCGTCCGGCGAGGCGTCGGCCGGGATGCGCTCCAGACGGCGCTCGATCGCCGACAGCGTGAAACCGAGCGCTTGCAGTTCGCGGATCAGGTCGAGCCGGGCCAGATGGTCGCCGCCGTAGAGGCCAAGCCGGCCACGCAGCCGGGGTGGCGGCAGCAGGCCGCGCGAGGAGTAGAACCGGACGGTGCGCACGGTGACTCCGGCGCGGGCGGCCAGTTCGTCGATTGTGAGCTCTTCGTCCGCAGTTCGGAGCATGGCCGAAACGTTACTCCTCGATCGCTGTAACACCAACGGTGTCTCATCAACGCTGTGACCTGCGGTGGTTCAGATTGAGATGGACCTAGGTGGACAAGGCGTCGACTGCATCAGAGCCGGGCAGGACGCAGCCCCTTAGGCTTCACAGCCAGCGGCTGGCTTCACAGCCAGTGGCGGAGCTTGGCCGAGCGCCGCGATCACGCGTGCGCGGGCGGTAGGCGTCTGCTGCACGTACTCCTTCGTCTGCTTGATGTCTGCGTGCCCCATCACGTCGGCGAGCGCGAACACGTTCAGTCCGCCTTCGGCCGCGCGCGTAGCGAACCCGCGCCGGGCTGCATACAGCGCAGCAACCGGAACCTTGGCCTTCCTCGCCGCTCGTCGCATGCAATCTCCTATACCGTCGGGCCGCATGGGGCGACCGCTTTCGAAAAGAACAAAAGATTCCCGCATTGTTCTGAAAGCAGACGCAGCACCGGTCCACGCTGCTGCGCTGGGTTGAGCCGCGAAGGCCCGCACCGATAGCGCGCGTGCTGCTCGGCTCGGCCGCCGACCTACACCCCGCCGCCTGAACCAACGTGCCCCCGCACTCTTCACCGGGACGCTGCTAGCAAATCGATCCAACAACGGATGCCTCATGATCATCCGAGGTCAAAACTGCCCCAAGATCGGGGCTTTGGGCAGGTCAAGGCATTGACCGCCGTAACACCAACGGTGTAACACTAATTTCGTCGCGATGCTTTGGCGCGCGACACAGGCTGCGGAGAGGTGTGGCGTGACAGGTACAGGCGGGCCGCTGGCCAGGATCAAAGTCGTCGAACTCGCCGGGATCGGGCCCTCCCCGTTCTGCGCGATGCTGCTGGCCGACCTCGGTGCCGACGTGGTGCGGGTGGACCGGCCCACCGCCGTCGGCGGCAAGACCGACCTGCTCAACCGCGGCAAGCGCTCCGTGCAGGTGGACCTGAAGCACGAGCGCGGCGCGGAGGTGGTGCTGGCGCTGGTCGAGCGGGCGGACGTGCTGCTGGAAGGGCTGCGTCCCGGTGTCACCGAACGCCTCGGGGTTGGTCCGGAGCAGTGCTGGGCCGTCAACCCGAAGCTGGTCTACGGGCGCATGACCGGCTGGGGGCAGCAGGGGCCGTTGGCGTCCACCGCCGGGCACGACATCGACTACATCTCGCTGACCGGCATGCTGCACGCCATCGGCCGAAAGGGCGGTCCGCCCCAGGTCCCGGCGAACCTGCTCGGCGATTTCGGCGGCGGCGCGATGTACCTGGCGGTCGGCGTCCTCGCCGCGCTGCTGGAGGCCCGCACCAGCGGGCGCGGCCAGGTCGTGGACGCGGCCATTGTGGACGGTGCGGCGCACTTGGGGACCATGCTGTTCGGGTTTCTGGCCACCGGCGGTTGGCGCACCGAGCGCGGCACGAACCTGCTGGACACGGGTGCCCCGTACTACGACGTCTACGAAACCTCGGACGGCGAGCACGTTTCCGTCGGCGCACTGGAACCGCAGTTCTACGCCGAGCTGCTGGACCGGCTGGGCCTAGCCGGCGAGGTGCCAGACCGCGATGACCCGGCGAACTGGCCGGAGCTGAGGGGACTGTTCGCCGCGACCTTCCGGCAGCGCACCCGGCAGGAGTGGGCGGAGGTGTTCGCGGACTCCGACGCGTGCGTCGCCCCGGTGCTGTCCATGACCGAAGCCGAAGTCCACCCCCACATGGTGGCCCGCGAAACCCTGGTCCGGCGAGACGGGGCCCTGCAACCGGCGCCCGCCCCGCGGTTCAGCCGGACCCCGAACCCGCCGCCCGGACCGGTGGCAGAGCCCGGCGCCGACACCGACGCCGTGCTGCGGGACTGGAAGATCCCGTCCGAACTGCTCGACTCCGGCGCATTCGGCCCCGGGAAACCATGAACGTCACCACTCCGGCAGCCCGCCCACCGTGCGCGGGGTGGCAGCAAGGTTCCCTTCCTCGCATCGACCCCCACCCGGGTCCGAAGCACACGCCCGCGGCTGGACCCGGTCGGTCGGTGACAGGAAGGTTCCCATGCTGCGGCTCCGCCGGGGTTGCGGTGACAGGAAGGTTCCCATGCTCTCGCCGCGCCGGGGCTGGGGTGGCAGGAAGGTTCCCTCTCTCGCACGACCAGCGCGAACACCGAAAGGAGGCGTGAAACCGATGCGCAGGGAGTTGTTCGAGCCCGAGCACGAGGCGTTCCGCGAGACGGCACGCACCTTCGTCAACAAGGAACTCGTGCCGCACGTCCAGGAGTGGGAGGCCGCCGGGGTGGTCAGCCGCGAGGCGTGGCTGGCGGCCGGTTCGCAGGGGCTGCTGGGCTTCGCCGTCGACGAGCAGTACGGGGGTGGTGGTGCCGACGACTTCCGGTTCAACGTGGTCTTTGACGAGGAACTCGTCAACGCGGGCATCTCCGGCTTCGGTTCCCCGCTGCACAACGACATCATCGCGCCCTACCTGATGGCGCTGGGCGACGAAGAGCAGAAGCAGCGCTGGCTGCCCGGGTTCTGCCGGGGCGAGATCATCACCGCGATCGCCATGACCGAGCCGGGCGCGGGCAGCGACCTCCAGGGCATCCGAACCACCGCGGTGCGCGACGGCGACGACTTCATCCTCAACGGGCAGAAGACCTTCATCAGCAACGGCATCCTCGCCGACCTGGTGATCGTGGTGGCCCGCACCGACCAGGACGCCGGACACCAGGGCATCAGCCTGCTGGTCGTGGAGCGCGGCATGCCGGGCTTCGAACGCGGCCGCAACCTCGACAAGATCGGCCAGAAGTCGCAGGACACCGCGGAGCTGTTCTTCAACGACGTGCGGGTGCCGGCGCGCAACCTGCTCGGCGAGGAAGGCAAGGGCTTCATCTACCTGATGCAGAACCTGCCGCAGGAGCGGCTGTCGATCGCGGTCGCCTCGGCCGCCACCGCCGAGAAGGTCCTGTCGATCACCAAGGACTATTGCCGGGATCGCACCGCTTTCGGCCGCCCGATCGGCAAGTTCCAGCACATCCGCTTCGAGCTGGCGGAGATGGCCACCGAGGTCGAGATCGGCAGGGTGTTCACCGATCGTTGCATCATGGACCACGTTCGCGGTGAACTGGACGTCGAGCACGCCGCGATGGCGAAGTGGTGGCTCAGCGAGCTGAACAAGCGGGTCGTGGACCGCTGCCTGCAACTGCACGGCGGCTACGGCTACATGACGGAATACCCAGTCGCCAAGGCGTACCTGGATTCCCGGATTCAGACGATCTACGGCGGCACCACCGAGATCATGAAGGAGATCATCGGGCGGGCGATGGGATTCTGACGGTCGTGAGCGCAGCCCCGCTCACATGAGAGGCAGGACGCCATGGATTGGATCGTCACACCCGACGGTGACGGGCGCGCGCTGCCCGACGTCCTGCCGTCGCTGCTCGGCGCGATGGGCGTAGCCGGGTTCGCCGACACCATCGGGTTCCCGGTCTGCCGCACCGCCGGGGCGGTGCTGATCGACGGTCTCGGCCGGGACCTGCTGCGCGAGCACGCCGAGGACGCGCCGTTCATGGCGAGCCTGCTGACGACGCCACCGCTGAAGGCGGGTTTCCCGACGACGACGGTCACCAGCATCACTTCGCTGGGCACCGGCCGGTGCGCGGGTGAGCACGGTCTCGTCGGCTACAGCTTCGCCGAGCCCTCGGGCGGCCTGCTGCACCCGCTGAGCTGGGGAACGCACGGCACGGTCGGCGATTCCATCGGGGGCCGACGAAGCCTGCTCGGCCAGTGGCCACCGGAGCAGGTGCAACCGATGCCGACGGTGCTGGAACGGGCGGTCGCTGCGGGCGTCGAAGTCCGGACCGCCGTGCCCGCGGAGTTCAAGAATACGGGGCTGACCAGGGCGGCGTTTCGCGGCGGGGATTTCCGGGGCTTGCGAGCCCTGGGGGATCTCGCAGCCGAGCTGCTCGCCGCGCTGAGCGCCGACGGCCCGGCGTTGTGCTACGGCTACCACGGTCATCTCGATCTGCTCGGGCACGTGCACGGCCCGGGTTCATTGCCGTGGCGTCTGCAACTGTCCGTGCTCGATCGGCTGGTGGCGACGCTGGCTGAGCGGCTCCCTCCGGACGCGGTGCTGGCCGTGATCGCCGACCACGGCATGGTTCAGGTCGACCCGGTTGAGGCAGTTGATGCCGACACCGATCCGGCGCTGCAAGCCGGTGTCCGGCTCCTCGGCGGTGAAGTCCGCGCACGCCACGTCTACGTCGAACCCGGCGCGCTGGCCGATGTGCATGCCGCGTGGCGGGAGACGATCGGCGACCGGGGCGTGGTGCTCACCGGCGTGCAGGCGATCGACGAGGGCTGGTTCGGTCCCGTGGTGGCCGATTCGGTGCGCCCGCGCATCGGCGACGTGCTGGCGATCATGCGCGATTCCGGGGTGATCCGGTCGGTGGTCGAGCCGGGGGAGTCCGCGCTGCGCGGCCACCACGGGTCGCTCACTTCGGCCGAGCAGTTGGTGCCGGTGCTCGTGTTGGGCGGGTGAGGCGGATGCGCGACGAAGGGCTGTTCGGGCCGCAAACCGTGACCTGGCAGCTGCACGCCGACCCCACGATGTGGGTCGCCGGCATCTGCAGCCTCTTCCTGCAGGCGCTGCATCCCCGCGCGGTGGCGGCGGTCGTGCAGAACTCCCGGTTCCGGGAAGACCCGCTGGGCCGCCTGATGCGCACCGGGAACTTCGTCGCCACGACGACCTACGGCACCACGACCGAAGCCGAGTCCGCTGCCGAACGGGTCCGCCGGGTGCACCGCACGCTCCGCGCGACTGATCCGCGCACCGGCGCCGAGATCCGCCTGGACGATCCTGACCTGCTGCGCTGGGTGCATTGCGCCGAGGTCGCCTCGTTTGCAATCGTGGTGCGGCGCGCGGGATTCCCGCTGACCGAAGCGCAACTCAACCGGTACTTCGAAGAACAACGCCGGACCGCCGCGCTGGTCGGGCTCGACCCGGCGGGGGTGCCCGGTTCGAGCCGTGAGATGGCGGAGTACTTCGAGCAGATCCGGCCCGAACTGCAGCGGACGGAAGATTCGGACCTGGTCTACCGGTTTCTGCACCAGCCGTTCGCGCCGTGGTGGCTGCTGCCGGTGAATCTCGGCTATTTGCCCCTCGGGCACCTCGCGTACTCGGTGCTGCCGGGGTGGGCGCGGAAACTGCACGGCCGCCCGGGGTACCCGGCGCTGGTGGTCGCGGCCGGGCTGTGCGTTTTTCGTGCGGCGGGCCTGGCGGTCCCGGACCAGCTGCGCTTCCGCTACCCGGGAGACCATGTGCAGCGCGCGGTGGACCGCTTGGGCAAGACGGCCGTGCCGTCGATCAAAACCCTCGCCCACCTGTAAAGCCCAGCGCCGACGACTGGCTGAGCTATGTGCCGTCAGCAGCAAGCTCGCTGCGTGACGCGACGAACTGGCTGCCGCCCTGCTCGAGGGGGTCCATTTGGACGCGCCAACCGTGACCCGTCGTTGCCCACCCCGGCAGTTCTATGCCCCGACAGGCTTGCGCCATGCGTCTACCGGGTAAGACGACTTCTCGCTCCTGCAAACAAGGGGGCGGGCCAACTTAGGCCGCGGGGACACAAGCGCACTCAATCTAGAACTTTCGTGCAACCGATGATCCTGGGCTATCGTGCCGCCGCCGCGCTTGCTCTATCGTACGGGACGTATCGAAGAATTGCTCTTCCCGCCCAGTCATCTCCCGATTCTTTGATTACTTGCATTCGGATTCTCGTGCAGCGAAGAACAAGGATTCACTCGATTGCGACGATATGACCAGGAAGTAAACACGGCACTCGGCAAAAATTCGAAACCGGCGGGCGGAGAATCTCGTGAATGTCCCTTGCCGGTCGTCTCAATGGCGGACGTCGCGGACCGGGATGCGCAATGGATAGTGATCGACGATCAGGTTCTCGACGTCACGGAATTCATCGCACAGCACCCCGGCGGATGCGCCGTGATGTTCGCCAACATTGGTCGTGACGCGTCGCGGGACTACCACCACGTTTCGGCCCACCACAGGAAATCCGTGGTCCGGAAGATCGAGCAGCTTGGCGTCGCTAGGATCGATCCGCGCGACCGGGCCGAAGATTTGAGTGAGTGGCCACGGCTTCTCGATTACCTGTGCCTGGTCCGGAACTCGTTCGCCGTGCAACGCGACGATACACGTGATCCGGTTCTTGAGTTGGTGTTCTCCACTCAGTCTTACTGCCACTTGCTGGATGATCACCTTCCCTCGTTCGTGCAGGTTCTTGAGCGCATCGGTGCGGACCCGCGCGCGATCCAGTCTGCGGACAGCGCGGTCTTCGCCAGCAACGTCAAATCGGTGACCGAAGGCATTCTTGCCACAGGTGGCGCAGCGACCGCTCGTGCCATTCTTGAGCGCCTGCGACACTCGGTCGACAACTTGATGGACGCGCTCATTCATATTAGCGCCGACGCGACTCGTCCAGGCACGCGCGATGCCGACGACAGCGATTCGGTGCAACACGCCCAGCAAGCCATCGATCACATCGGACAATGGATTGGGGAAGAGCATGAGTACTGGTGCCACGGTTGACACCACCGCCAAGCAGGTCCGTACGATTCCTGAACAGAGACGGTTAGGTTCGCTGAACCCGGTCCCTGAGCAGCGTTCGACGGGATCGCTGGACCAATGTGTCGCCGCGAGTTACCGGGCGCCGGTTCAACTGGACGGAGACATCACATTCGAGCATGGTTTTCTTCCGCGCAGGTTGCACACGGCCGCACTTACCGGACCCCATGCCATCTGGGAAGACGTCGCAGCTGGCCTACCGGACCTCGCCTTCAGTGCGAAGGCGCAGGCGGTCCTCAGTGACCTCCCGTTGCTGCCCGCTGGTCCCGAGGACCTGCCCGATCACCAGGTCAAATGGGCGAGTACGCTGCTCGGGCTGATCGCGCACTCCTACTGGAGGTTCGGTCTGGAAAGGCTGCACCTTCCCCGCAACAGCAACATTCCCGCTGACTTGCCGGACGCTATTAAAGTACCGTGGACACAGGTGTGCCAGCGGATGGGGAGAACCGGCCCCTGCCTCACCCTCGAAGACTGGGTCTTCAACAACTTCACCTTTATCGACGAAGGCCACTCGGGCCCCGGTGGGGAGTATCGCGTCGAGGACGCGGTGATCGAATCTATTCGACCGATGGTGCCGGTCTACGGCAACGAAACCGAGCGCGTGTTCACTTCGTCCTTCGTGGACATTCACGCTGCCAGCACTTCGGCAATCGAACAGGTGTGCCGTGCTCAGCGTGCGATCGAGCGGGGCGGTCCGGACGGGCATGCGGACGTTGCTGCGGCGCTAGTGCGGATCGCGGAATGCGCGCGGGGGGCTACCCGAGCTTTCCGTAAGATCAGTCCACGTCACAACAGCAAGACGTTCTGCGATCCGGTTGACTGGGCGAAGACCCTCGTCACGTGGACGGTGCCGCCGCCGGGCTATCCAGCAGGGCCGAGTGGATCGGCCTCGCCGCTGGTCCACCTCATGGACGCAGTGATCGGCAGAACCGAGTACGACTCCGACCAAGGGCGTTTCTCGAATATGCTTCGCGGCAGCCAGCTTCCTCGTCGTCTCGAACGATTCTTCGACCTCATCCGCGCAGTCGATTTTCGCGGTTACATCCTCAGTCTGCGGGGCGCAAGCGACACCCGGTTCGACGAGACCCAGGAGGCTTTTAACGAATTGGTGGATGCCTTCGCAGGACCGTATGGGTTCCTTGGCGTGCACAAGGGAAAGGTGGTCGACTATTTGGGGGTGGGAACAGTCGTAGGCCGAAACCAATCAACCGCCCACGATCAGACTTACATTGCTGACTCCAGTTGGACGGTTATGGCAGACCGGCTGCACATCAGCATAGGTGAACGTGATGTCCGGCGAATCTGACGACGTGAAAACGCGTCCGTGGTCGCCATACCCGGCATGAATTTCCCCGGCGAACGCATGATCCGGTTCCCGCCAGGCTTAGTGGCAACCGTGAACCACTGAATAGGAACACGATCGCCCACAGGCAGGTCTCGCCGCAACGTGGCTACAGAGCCTGAATTGTCCGGGTTTAGTTTGCGGCGTGTCGGCAGGCAAAAGCTAGCGGCCGAGCGTGGGGCGTGGACCTGCTTCGAGGACGAGGCAGGCAGGCCATACGCTACGGACGCCGAAAGCCAGGACGTGGGCGCTACGCGGACAAACCCCGGTCATCCGGTGTCGGGAGAGGGATCTGGCCGCATCTCGGCTGCCGGTCTGTTCTGTGCTCGACCAGGGCACCGCGCACGTCTGTTGTACCGGGCAAGATTCACTGGTCCCGTAAGGGAGAGCGCCGCGGTGTCGCCGAGATCGACTACGTGGCCCTGCTCGATGCCGCCTACCAGTGCTTGAAGGCCCCGAGCGTTTTGATCTGGGACAACTTCGATGCCCACATCACGCCGCGATGCGCAAGCTGGTCACCAGTCGGGGACAGGCTGCCGGGCTGTGCGGGTTTCGTGCGGCGGGCCTGGTGGTCCCGGACCAGCCGCGCTTCCGCTACCCGGGAGACCATGTGCAGCGCGCGTGGACCGCTGGGCAAGACGGCCCCTGCCGTCGATCAAAGCCCTCGCCCGGTGAACGCCCCAGGCCCCGCCATCCGGCGAGCTCCTTCCCGGCGTTGTTGAGCAGTTCGATGATCTGCTGCTCGGTGTCGTTGTAGTCCTTGACGGTGTCGTCGAAGGATTGCTCGGTCTCGACGAGGAACTGCTGCGCCTTCTGGGTCATCTTCTGGCAGCCCTGCAACGTCTCGAAGTAATGGGATCCTTCCTGTCGCTTGCCGGCCCGGGGCCGTGAGCATGGGAACCTTCCTGTCATTCCCAGTCCGGCGGCGGGGCCGTGTCGCGCCGCCACCCGGCTCGTCTTGCAGGTGGGCTGGCAGGAAGGTTCCCTTGCTCTGGCCGCGACGGGCGCCGGGGGCGATCCTGGTTCTAAGCGGGATGCCATCGTCGCAGAGGGACATCTTGTCTACCTCTTGTATCTATGTTGTGAACAACCTGTGGTTTCCCCAGCCGGAATGGACTTTCCACAAGACGAAAAAAGTCCGGGAGGCTGAGCATGCAGTCGACCAGCACCGAGGCCGAGCCGACGCTCGACCAAGTGGTGCAGCGCTTCCACGCGGCACTGCCGCCCAACGCGTTGATCACCGACCCGCAGCGGCTGCGCACCTACGAGTGCGACGGACTGGCGAGCTACCGGGTCGTACCCGCCGTGGTGGTGCTGCCCGAAACTGCCGAGCAGGTCCACCAGATCGTCCGGATCTGCGCCGAGCACCAGGTCCCGTTCGTCGCCCGCGGCTCCGGCACCGGGCTGTCCGGCGGGGCGCTGCCGCACGCATCGGGCGTGCTCGTGGTGACCTCGAAGATGCGGCGGATCCTCGAGATCGACCTGGCCAACGAGCGGGCCGTGGTGGAACCGGGCGTGATCAACCTCGACGTCACCAAGGCCGTCTCCGCGCAGGGCTACTACTTCGCGCCTGACCCGTCCAGCCAGCAGGTGTGCTCGGTGGGTGGCAACGTCGCGGAGAACTCCGGCGGCGCGCACTGCCTGAAGTACGGCTTCACCACCAACCACATCCTCGCCCTGGAAGTCGTCACCCCGGACGGCGACATCGTCGAACTCGGCGGCGACGCGCGGGAAGCCCCCGGATACGACCTGCTGGGCGCCTTCATCGGCAGCGAGGGCACGCTCGGCGTGGTCACCAAGATCACCGTGCGGTTGCTGCGCAAACCCGAAGCGATGCAGACCCTGCTAGCCGGGTTTCCGTCGACCGACGAGGCGGGCGCGGCGGTATCGGCCATCATCGCCGACGGGGTCACCCCGGCGGCGATCGAGATGATGGATGCGCTGGCCATCGAGGCCGCCGAGCAGGCCGTGCAGTGCGGCTATCCGGAAGGTGCCGGTGCGGTGCTGGTCGTCGAGCTCGACGGCCCGGCCGCCGAGGTCGCGCACACCTTCGACGAGGTCAAGCGGCACTGCGAGGCGCACGGCGCGTTCGAGATCCGGGTCGCCGCCGACGACGGCGAGCGCGCGATGATCTGGAAAGGCCGCAAGTCCGCGTTCGCCGCAGTGGGCCGCATCAGCCCCGACTACATCGTGCAGGACGGGGTGATCCCGCGGACCGCGCTGCCCGAGGTGCTCGGCCGCATCGCCCGGCTGTCCGCCGAATCCGGCGTGCGGGTCGCCAACGTCTTCCACGCCGGCGACGGCAACCTGCACCCGCTGGTGCTCTTCGACGACGCCGAACCGGGCGCGAACGAGCGGGCCGAGGCGGTTTCGGGTGCGATCCTCGACCTGTGCATCGAGCACGGCGGCTCGATCACCGGCGAGCACGGCGTCGGAGCGGACAAGGTCAAGTACATGGGCCGGATGTTCACCGCGGACGACCTCGACACCATGCAGCGCGTGCGCTGCGCCTTCGACCCGGTCGGGATCTGCAACCCGGGCAAGGTCTTCCCGACGCCGAGGCTCTGCGGCGAAGCGCCCGGGCCCCGGCGCGGCGCGCATCCACTGACCGAAGCGGGATTGGCGGATCAGTTCTGATGCCCACTACAACCAAGGACGCCGCGCGCGAAGCACTCGCGGCCGCGCTCGGTGCTGAATGCGTGCGGGACGCGACCTATACCGACGCGGTGTCGGGCGTCCGCCCGCATTGGGTGGCCACTGTGGACGGAACCGAGCGGACGTCGGTCGCGATGAAGGTCGCAGCCGAGCACGGCCTGCGTGTGGTGCCCAAGGGGTCGGGCAGCAAACTCGACTGGGGCAGCGCTCCGGAGGAGGTGGACCTGCTGCTCGACGTGTCGGCCGCCAACGGCATCGTCGACCACGCCGCGGGCGACCTCGTCGTGCACGCCCTGGCGGGAACACCGATCGCCGAGGTCAACAACATCGTGCGCGCAGCCGGGCAGCAGCTGGCGATCGACCAGCCGCTGCCGACCGCGACGCTTGGCGGGATCATCGCCACCGGCACCGCGGGCCCGTGTCGGAACCTCTTCGGCGGGGTGCGCGACCTGCTCATCGGCATCACGGTCGTGCGGGCCGACGGCACCGTGACCACGGCTGGCGGGAAAGTCGTCAAAAACGTCGCCGGCTACGACCTCGGCAAGCTCTACACCGGTTCCTTCGGCACGCTGGGGGTGATCACTGAGGCGGTGTTCCGGTTGCACCCGGTCGCCGCCGAGCACCGCTGGATCACCGTCACCACCGACGACCCCGCGGCGGCCGCGGCCGCCGCCGACATCGTCCGGCATTCCCAGGCGATGCCCACCGCGATCGAGCTCGACCGTCCCGAGCCCGCCGGGCTGATCACAATCTGCGCGCAGCTAGAGGGCAGGCCCAACGCCACGCACGACCGCGCGGTCGAGCTGGCCGCTGCCATCGGGCACGGCGCGGAAGTGCTGGACCAGGCGCCGCCATGGTGGGGCCGCTACCCGTTCGACCCGGTGGGTGGGATCGGCCTGCGCTTGGGCGCGGAGCCGACGAACCTGCCCCGAGTGCTCAGCGCCGTGCAAGAAGCGGCCGCAGCGAGCGGCCTGCCGTTGGCGATACGCGGAGCGGCCGGGCTCGGCGTGCTCAACGCCGGGCTGCCCGACGACGCCGACCCGGCAGCCGTCGTCGAACTCGTCAAGGCACTGCGCACCGGTTGCGACTACGCGGTGCTGGTCCGTGCGCCGCAGCATGCCGCGATCGACCCGTGGGGGCCGATCGCACCGGGACTGCTGGCGCTGATGCGCCGCACCAAGGACCAGTTCGATCCGGAACACCAGCTCGCCCCCGGTCGGTTCGTGGGAGGAATCTGATGACCGAGATCCCGGCCCATCCCGGTGCCTTCGACGCGCTGCACCCGCCGCAGCGCGCCCTCGTCGACGACTGCGTCCACTGTGGGTTCTGCCTGCCCAGCTGCCCCACCTACGACCTGTGGGGCGAGGAGATGGATTCGCCGCGCGGCCGCATCTACCTGATGAAGGAAGGGCTCGAAGGGGAGCCCATGACCGAGACCATGGTCGGTCACTTCGACGCGTGCCTCGGCTGCATGGCATGCGTGACCGCCTGCCCGTCCGGGGTGCAGTACGGCACGCTCATCACCGAGACTCGGGCGCAGGTCGAGCGGAACCACCAGCGCGGACGCTGGGAACGACTCCTGCGCACGGCGATCTTCACGCTGTTCCCGTACCCGCGCCGCCTCAAGGCGATGCGGGGACCTCTCGCGCTCTACCAGCGGCTCGGCATCGGAAAACTGCTCAAGCGGTCCGGGCTGAAGGCGTTGCTGCCGGAGGGGCTGCAGGTGATGGAATCCCTCGCGCCGCCCATCGGCCGCGCCCCGAAGCTGGGGCAACGGATCTCGGCGCGCGGCAAGCGGCGCGCGACCGTCGGGATGATCACCGGGTGCGTGCAGAGCGCCTTCTTCCCCGACGTCAACGCGGCGACGGCGCGCATCCTCGCCGCCGAAGGCTGCGACGTAGTGATCCCACCGGCGCAGGGTTGCTGCGGCGCGCTCAGCGAGCATTCGGGGCGGGAAGAGGAAGCGATCAAGTTCGCCCGCGACCTGCTCGACACCTTCGAAGAATCCGTAGTGGACTACGTCGTCACAAACTCGGCCGGCTGCGGCTCCACGCTGAAAGAATACCCGCGGCTGCTGCAGGACGACCCCGAATATGCCAGGCGTGCGGAGCGCTTCTCCGCGCGCGTGCGGGACATCGCCGAGCTGCTCGTCGAACTCGGACCGGTCGCGAAGCGGCACCCGCTGCCGGTGCAGATCGCCTACCACGACGCCTGCCACCTCGCGCACGGCCAAGGCATCCGGTCGCAGCCCCGTGAACTGCTGCGCGCCATCCCCGAGCTGAAGCTCAAGGAAATCAACCGCGGCGAACTGTGCTGCGGCTCCGCTGGCGTCTACAACGTGCTCCAACCGGAGCCGGCGCGCGAGCTCGGCGACCGCAAGGCCGAGAACGTCCTCGCCACGGGAGCAACGCTGCTGGTGACGGCGAACCCGGGCTGCTCGATGCAGATCCGCACCGCGCTCGAGCGCCGCGGCGAGCACCTCGCGATGGCGCACACCGCCCAGGTGCTCGACGCGTCCATCCGCGGCCAGGGCGTCGAAAGCCTACTAGTAGGGCTGCGCCGGAAATTCAGCACCGGAAATCCATGGTGTAAGTAGGCTCTACTGCGGGAATGGCGAGGACTGGGCGGCCGAAGGCTGAGTTGGTGCTGACCGACGATGAGCGTTCGACGCTGCAGCGTTGGGCTCGGCGGGCGAAGAGTTCGCAGACTTTGGCGTTGCGGTGTCGGATTGTGCTGGCATGCGTGATGGTTTGTCCAATGTGGATGTCGCCGGGCAGTTGCGGGTGGCGCGGCCGACGGTGGGCAAGCGGCGGTCGCGGTTTGTCCAGCGACGATTGGAGGGGTTGGCCGACGAGGATCGCCCAGGCGCGCCGCGGAAGATCACCGACGAACAGGTGGAGAAGGTGGTCGTCTCGACGTTGGAAGAGAAACCGAACAACGCGACGCATTGGTCGCGTGCATCGATAGCGAAGCGTCTTCCACTCGGCGACCAAGTCAACGCCATCTGACCGCCCATCACGAACCATGAACGGCCTGTCCGGACTATTGACCCCAAGAAGTGCTGCACGAACAACCTCTACAGACTGCGGCGGAACCCCGCCCGAAGGCCGTTTAGTCCCGGTGATCCAGTCAAACAGCCCCACCACACCACCCCATGGACCTCGACTGCGGATTGCGACGTCGAACGGCTCTCACCTCACGAAAGTGCCGCGAGCCGTTCGAACACGCCGCAAGCACGTTACTTGGGAAGCCGGGGCTCGACCTGTCGGGCGATCTTCTCGGCCTCGCCACACTTGCCGGACACCGAATCGGGCTTGGACTCGGTGACGTCGACGAGAACGACGCCGCCGCCCGCGTCGAGGACGATCGAGCAACCAGCGTCGACCGCACCCCCGCCGCCTTCAACGGCACGAGCAGCGTTGCGACCGTTGATGCTGAACTTCTCGTACTTGTCCCAAAGCTGCGCTACTGCCTTATTGCGTCCGCTCTTGTACCACTCCTTGAGAACTTGTCGAAGTCTGCGAAGTCACCAGCGGTCAGCTCGGCGGCCCGAAGCTGCAGCTAGAGCTAGGCAGCACGGCCGCGCTTGGGTCGCCGCTCAGGCCGAGATCGAGGGCCGGCATCGGCGCCTGGATACGGGATCTCAGGGTCGACGATCGCCCACGCTGCCCGCCGACACTCCGGGCACGTGTCGTCGAACCATTCGCGCTGCGACACCTTCCGGATCACTAACTCGTCGCCGCACAGCGCCGTCGTTTCGTCTGGCCTGTACGCGTGCCGGCGGTCGGCGTAGAGCGTCTGCCCCCAAAAGGGAGGGCTTACCGGCAGGTCAAGAGCGGCTTGACTGTGACAGTGTTGGTGTCACACTCTGGGTGGAGCACCTGCCGCAACGAGGAGGCACGCCACAAATGTCCGAGGCGTTCGTCTACGACGCGATCCGCACACCGCGCGGTCGCGGCAAGAAAACCGGGTCGCTGCACGGGGTGAAGCCGATCAGCCTGGTCGTGGGCCTGATCCAGGAGCTGCAGCGCCGCCACCCGCAACTGGATCCCGCGCTGATCGACGACATCGTGCTGGGCGTGGTCTCGCCCGTCGCCGACCAGGGCGGCGACATCGCCAAGACCGCCGCGCTCGCCGCGGGCCTGCCCGACACCGTCAGCGGTGTGCAACTCAACCGCTTCTGCGCCTCCGGCCTGGAGGCGGTCAACATCGCCGCCCAGAAGGTGCGCTCCGGCTGGGAGGACGCCGTGCTGGTCGGCGGCGTCGAATCCATGTCAAGGGTGCCGATGGGCTCCGACGGCGGCGCCTGGGCGATGGACCCCGAAACGAACTTCGCCACCTCCTTCGTCCCGCAGGGCATCGGCGCCGACCTGATCGCCACGATCGAGGGCTTCGACCGGACCACTGTGGACGCCTACGCGGCCGAGTCGCAGGACCGCGCCGCCAAGGCCTGGGCCGACGGCCGCTTCGCCCGCTCCGTGGTGCCGGTGACCGACCGCAACGGCAGCATCGTCCTCGACCGAGACGAGCACATCCGAGCGAACACCACGGTCGACAGCCTCGGCGTGCTGAAGCCGTCCTTCGCCGACATCGGCGAGCTCGGCGGATTCGACGCCGTCGCGCTGCAGAAATACCACTGGGTGCAGCGCATCGACCACGTGCACACCGCCGGGAACTCCTCCGGCATCGTCGACGGTGCCGCGCTGGCCCTGATCGGCTGCGAAGCCCTCGGCGAACGCACCGGGCTACGCCCCCGCGCCCGGATCGCCGCCGCCGCCCTCAGCGGCGCAGACCCGACGATCATGCTGACCGGCCCCGGCCCGGCGGTGCGCAAGGCGCTGGGCAAAGCAGACCTGAGCATCGACCAGATCGACTTGATCGAGATCAACGAGGCCTTCGCCGCGGTCCCGCTGAAGTTCATGAAGGAATTCGGCGTGAGCCACGACAAGGTCAACGTCAACGGCGGCGCCATCGCCATGGGTCACCCGCTGGGCGCCACCGGGGCGATGATCCTGGGCACCCTCATCGACGAGCTGGAACGCCGCAACCTGCGCTACGGCCTGGCGACGCTGTGCATCGGCGGCGGCATGGGGATCGCGACTGTCGTCGAACGGATCGGCTGAAGGACACATCACACATGAACGAGCAGAACACCATCCGCTGGGAGTCCGACACCGACGGCATCGTCGTGCTGACCCTGGACGACCCGCAGCAACAGGCCAACACCATGAACGAGCGCTACCAGCGCAGCATGGCGGAAACCGTGCAGCGCCTGGAGGACGAGCGCGACAACATCACCGGCGTCGTCCTCACCTCCGCGAAGAACACCTTCTTCGCCGGCGGTGACCTCCGCGAGCTGGTCCAGGCCCGGCCCGGCGACGCCGAACGGGTCGCCGAGACCACCACCGGCGTCAAGCGGCAGCTGCGCCGCCTCGAAACCCTCGGCGTCCCGGTGGTCGCCGCTCTCAACGGCACCGCCCTCGGCGGCGGCCTGGAGATCGCGCTGGCCTGCCACCACCGCATCGCGCTGAAGAACCCCAAGGCCCGCTTCGGGTTCCCCGAGGTCACTCTCGGCCTGCTGCCCGGCGCCGGCGGCGTGGTCCGCACGGTCCGCCTGCTCGGCATCACCGACGCGCTGCTCAACGTGCTGCTGCAGGGCCAGCGGCTGCGGCCCGAGAAGGCCGCGGAGATCGGCATCGTCGACCAGCTCGTCGACACGCCGGAACAGCTGCTGACCGCCGCCAGAGAATGGATCAAAGCCAACCCCGAGGCCGTACAGCCGTGGGACCAGCCCGGGCACAAGATTCCCGGTGGCACACCGTCGAACCCGAAGTTCGCCGCGAACCTCCCGGCGTTCCCCGCCAACCTCCGCAAGCAGCTCAAGGGCGCGCCGCTCCCGGCCCCGCGCAACATCCTGGCCGCCGCTGTGGAAGGCGCGCAGGTCGACTTCGACACCGCGCTCACCATCGAGGGCCGCTACTTCGTGGAACTGGTCTGCGGCCAGACCGCCAAGAACATGAGCAAGGCGTTCTTCTTCGACCTCCAGCACATCAACTCCGGCGGCAGCCGCCCAGCCGGTGAACCCGAATGGCGGGCGAAGAAGGTCGCGGTCCTCGGTGGCGGCATGATGGGCGCCGGCATCGCCTACGTGTGCGCCAAGGCCGGTATGGAGGTCGTGCTCAAGGACCTCTCGCTGGCCGCGGCTGAGAAGGGCAAGGACTACTCAGCGAAGCTGCTGGAGAAGGCCGTCGCCAAGGGCCGCTCGACGCAGGCCGAGGCCGACGAGCTGCTGGCCCGGATCACGCCCACCTACCAGCTCGAACCGCTGGCCGGCTGCGACCTGGTCATCGAGGCCGTCTTCGAGGACCAGAAGACCAAGCACCAGGTGTACGCGGAGGTGCAGGACGTAGTCGAAGGGGACGCGCTGATCGCCTCCAACACCTCCACTCTACCGATCACCGGCCTCGCCGAGGGCGTGCGCCGCCGCGAGGACTTCATCGGCCTGCACTTCTTCTCCCCGGTCGACAAGATGCCTCTGGTGGAGATCATCTGCGGCGAGCACACCAGCGAGCGGGCCCTGGCGCGCGCGTTCGACGTCGTGCAGCAGATCAACAAGACGCCGATCGTGGTCAACGACAGCCGAGGCTTCTTCACCAGCCGCGTCATCGGCACGTTCGTCAACGAGGGCGTGTCGATGCTCGCCGAAGGCGTGTACCCGGCGTCCATCGAGCAGGCTTCGGCGCAGGCCGGATTCCCGGTACCCGTCCTGCAGCTGGTCGACGAGCTGACCCTGACGCTGCCGCGCAAGATCCGCGATGAAACCAAGCGCGCCGTCGAGGCAGCCGGCGGAACCTGGACACCGCACCCGGCAGAGCAGGTGCTCGACCGCATGGTCCACGAGTTCGACCGCAAGGGCCGTTCCAGCGGCTCCGGTTTCTACGACTATGTCTACGACAAGCGGATCGGGTTGTGGCCGGGGCTGGTCGAGCACTTCGGCGCGGCCGAGCGGGATCCGGCCGAGGTGAGCCTGACCGACCTCAAGGAGCGGATGCTGTTCGTGGAGGCGCTGGAAACCGTCAAGTGCCTCGACGAGGGTGTACTGCGGTCGGTGCCGGATGCCAACATCGGATCGATCCTCGGCATCGGGTTCCCTGCCTGGACCGGCGGTGTCGTGCAGTACATGAACGGCTACCCGGGCGGGCTGGCCGGATTCGTCGCGCGCGCCCGGGAACTGGCCGAACGCTACGGGCAGCGGTTCGAGCCGCCGGCCTCGCTGGTCCGCCGGGCCGAGGCGGGGGAGCCGTTCGACCTCGGCGAACCCGACGCGGCCATCGTCGCCGCTACGGCGGCGTGATGCGCGAGCTGGCGTAGACGCCGAACTCCTCGAGCAGTTCCTCCACCAGCAGCGCAGAGCGTGCCTGCTTGCCCTGGGCGGCGGCGACGGCCGTGGCGAACGCCTGGACGACCGAGGTGTACGTGGTCGGCGACCGCAGCACCGACACCTCGGTCGTGTCCAGGTAGAAGGCGTGGTCGGCGTCGCCGACCAAGGGCGAGGCCGGGTTGTCGGCGAGCGCGATGGTCGTCGCCCCCCGGCCCTTCGCCCAGCCGAAGGCCCGCACCGTGTCCGCGCGCTATAGCGGTGGACGCGCGCTATAGCGGTGGATATGGGAACGCCGAGTGTTACGCCAAGAGGGTGCACGAAGAGGCCGACGCCGGTGCGGAACTGATCGTGCTGCCGGAGCTCCCAGCATCGGCTATCCGGTCACCGCCGGAACAGACGACCTCACGACCTACTACCAGGCGCGGAGCCCTTCGACAGCGAATTCACCGGCGCCATCAGGGATGCCGCGGTCACCACTGGTACCCACGTGGTCGTCAGATTCGCGGAGCAGCACCGGACCCTGGCCGGCGTGGTCGCCAACACCGCGCTGCTGATCAAGATCGAGGGCAGCACCGAATGCCACCGCAAGATGCACCTGCCGCGCTTGGCGAAGAGCTACTTCAAACCCGGCGCCGACCTGACGCGCTCGACACGGCCTCCACCGGGTCGGTGTCCTGGTGTGTGCGGACAACTCATTCCCGCGGCCGCTCGGGTGCTGGCGTTGCGAGCTGCCGAGGTCATCGCGGTCAGCTACCAAGCACCGACGCTACCGAACCCGACCTTCTACCACGGGACAACAGCAACCCGCGCCTACGAGGACCGGTACCACGTGGCGGCGAATCGGTGCCGCGAGCAAGGAGACGTGGCGTTCTGCGGAACCAGTGCGATCGGTGCTCCGGACGGCACGCTCCCGGCGGATCTGGGTGACCGGCCGGGAACGGCCCGGGCCTAGCCGGACGCTGAACTGCTGCGATTCCAGGCGATGTCGTGCTGCCGCAACCGTCTTGGGCCACCTACGGCGCGCAGGCGGCGCTGGCCAGAAAGCACGTCATCGATGTGCCCGTGCCGCGCGGAAGCGGGTGGAGTTCCGGACTCCGACGAACTAGACAAGGCGCTTCGAGAAGGCGGTGCCGCCGGTCATCGGCCAGGCGCCCTCGTCCTCACGCTGCCCGACAACCCGACCGGCACGCTCGCAGGTGAAGACCTGGTCAAGCGCGTCTGCGCGGTCGCCGCCGAGCACGACCTCGCCATCGTCTCGGACGAGATCGACCGCGATCTCGCCTACGGCGACAAGGTGTCCCCTCCGGCGGCGATGCTGCCGGACCAGTGCTTCGTCACCGAGGGACTGTCCAAGAACCCGGCGCTGGGCGGCTGGCGGATCACCTGCGCTCGCTTCCTGGACAACGACCTGGGCCGACAGGTGCGGCACGAGGTTGTTGGCATCGCAACCGAACTCTGGTCCAACCGCCCCGCACCCATGCAGGAGGCCGCCGCACCCGCCCTCAACGAGCCGGCGGAGATCACCGCGCATATCGCCGCCAGCCGCGCTCTGCACGAACGCGTCGCCCTGGCCGTCCACGAACGGTTCACCGCAGCCGGTGTGCAGTGCCGGAAACCGCGCGCAGCGTTCTACCTCTCCCCTGACTGCGAACCGCTGCGCCCGGCACTGGCTGAACGCGGCGTCCACGACACCGACGGCCTCGCCGGTTGCCTGCTCGACCAGCACGAATCGGGGTGCTCTCCGGCACCGCCCTCGGCGACGCCCGTCCCGACTGTGGTTCCGCGCCGCAACCAACCTGCTCTACGGGACTACCGACGAGCCCTGGGCGACGCTGCGCGGCGACGCCCCGACCGCGCTGCCCTGGATCGAGGACGCGCTCGCGCAGCTGACCACCGCACCGGACGCGATCCGGAAATCCTGAGCGGCCAACGGGAAAGGCGCCGGGACCGCGCGGTACCGGCGCCTTTCCGTTGGCCGTGATCAGCCCACCTTGGCGTGGTCGACGACCGGCGCGTTGACGCAGCTGTTGATCTGCGGCGACAGTAGCGACACCACGGCACCGAGGACGGCGACATTGTTGCCGCAGGCCTGCACGGGGACGGCGCTGACGTTGTTGTCGTCCAGCAGGTTGACGACGTGGTTGTTCGCGCTGTCGGCGGAGGCCGGGGAGGCGATTGCCATCATCACCGCGGCAGTCGTGGCAACACCAGCAATCGCTGCACTGAGCACTGTATTTCTCCTTAGGTGACTGAACATTCAGCGGTCATACCGCGCGACGCCGGGGGATCGTTGCAGGAGGAAGAAAAAGCGACCCCGGAGCCAAATCCGGGGCCACTTGATCGGATCGTCAATCAGCGCAGCGCGCGGGCGACGCTGTCGATCGCCGGGAGCTGCCCGGTGATCCGGTGCACCGGAGCCTGCGGGAGGCGACTGGTGGCCTGCTGGGTGAGGTCGTTCGCCGCCGTGCCCAAGCCGCTGGTCAGCTCGGAGGTCACCGGAAGCTTGCCGACCGCTGGCAGGAGCCTCTCCGCCTGCGGCAGGGCTACCGGCTCGCCGGGGCGCAAGTCGTTCTGCAGGACAGGAGCAACGGCACCGACCGGGTTGGCCAGCGGTTCAGTCTGATAGCCCTTGGCGGCGGTCAGGGCGATCGCGGTGTCCAGCGCCGACGTGCCCTGGTGGCCGGGCTCGCGCGGGCCGACCTCAGTGTCCAGCAAAGCGGCGTTCGGGACGCGTTCGGTGACGATGCCGAGGTGGTTCGGGACCACCGAACCACCGATGACCGGGCGGGTCTTGGTCATCTGCTCGACGCGGGTGGTCTCGGCGAAGACGTGCCCGAGCACCTGGTTCGGCTTGCCCGGGGCAAGCAGTGGGCGGCCGTCCCGCAACTCGCCGCCCATTCCGTGGGCGGTGGTCGTGATGTCCGCTCCCACCTTCTTGACCAGGTTTGGGGTGTTCACGTGCAGTTCGGTGTCCGCGCACGGAGCCTTGGTCGGGCCGTACCCGGGGCCGTCCTGAATCTGACAGGCGTTCAACGGGGCGAGGACACCGATTTGGTCCGGAACGGATGACAGGTCCGGCTTCGGGAGGTCGGTGCTCTCCGCGGCAGCGGTGGCACCGGTCCCGACTGCGGCGAACCCCGCGGCCACAACGGCTGCCTTCACTGTGCGCGTGGTCCAGGGGCGCAAGATTTGTTCTCCTTGGGTCTGATGTGTTGGCACGGCTGATTCGGTATCGGAGACCCCTCCGCCGATCTTGAGCCCAACCCAACCCAACCGCCTGGACGAGTGATTTTCACGCGGACTCACGGCGTTCACCGAGCGACGGAATCCCGCAAACCGCCGCCTCGCGTCCGGAGCGCCTCGGGGGCCCGGCGCCGACAAGCACCGGACATGGCGCCCGGCCCGGCGGCGGATGGCAGAAGGGTTCCCATGCTCCGGAAACGCGGGACGGCGTCCGGTGTGGATGACAGGAAGGTTCCCTTACTGCGGAAACGCGCGGAGCTATTGGCAACGCGGGTGACAGGAAGGTTCCCTTGCTCCAATGCGAGCCCGCTTGCGCAGTGAGTATCTCTGGGTGTCGTGTTGGCCGGATATGTCAGCGGTTCTGGGCGAGGCTGGGGGCGAACAGTTCCATCAGGTGGCTCGTGGCTTGCTCCGCGGTGATGTCCGGGCGGCGGTCCCGCCACAGGGCGAGCTGCTCGCAGGCGCCGATGATCGCCTCCGCGAACGCCTCCAGTCGCACCGGATCGAGGTCTGGGCGCGCGGACTCGAGCAGTCCAGAGGTGAATTCCATCTGCTGCATCCGGATCGCTTCCAGTTCGGTGCTCACCGATGCGCTCGGCACCGCAGATTCGTTGCGCAGCAGCGCCCAGGCTTGGGCGTGTTCGTCGCTGAACTTGAAGAAGGCCAGCAGGCAGTCGTGCAGCAGCTGCTCGGGGGTGTCGGCGCCGGCAGCCGCGACCGTGGTGGCTTCCAGCAGCTCGCGCTTGGATCGCTGCAGGCAGGCGAGCAGTAGCCCTTCCTTTGAACCGAAGTACTCGTAGAGCATCGGCTTGGACAGGCCAACCCGCGCCGCGATGTCGTCCATCGAGGTGCCCGGGTAGCCGTCTGCTGCGAAAACCTGCTCGGCGACGGCGAGGATCTGCCGTTCCCGCTCGGCTCGGGGCATCCGCTTGCGTCCGGTGATCGGTGCCTGCTGCGTCTCCACGCAATCACCCTACCGAAAGTAACTTACTCATAGTAGTCTACTCTTGAGTAGATCCGTTGTGCCGGTGTCCGGAGGAGGGCCTGATGGCGCAGCGTTAAACGCGGGACCAGCGCAGTTGCCAGACCAAGGCAATCATCGTCGGGACCGGTTTCTCCGGGCTCGGGATGGCGATCCGGCTCAAGCAGGCCGGAATCGACGAGTTCATCGTGCTGGAGAAAGCCGCAGACCTCGGCGGTAACTGGCGCGACAACACCTGTCCGCGCTGCGCCTGCGACGTGCCGTCCCTGATGTACTCCTTCTCGTTCGAGCAAACCCGTCCTGGTCCCGGACGTCCGCTAGGCGGGGCGAGATCTCTGTTACCTGCAGCACTGTGTCGACAAGTACCAGGTGCGCGACCACATCCACTACGGGGTGGAGTTCACCGGCGCCGAATACGACGAGGACGCCGGCACCTCGACGGTATCCACCGCGGACGGAACCGAGTACGTCGGTCGCGCGCTGGTGTCCGGCGTCGGCGCCCTCCATATCCCGAGCTACCCGGAACTGCCCGGAATGGAGGGCTTCGAGGGCGAGATGTTTCACTCTGCGGAGTGGAACCACGACTAAGAGCTGGAGGGCAAGCGGGCCGCGGTGATCGGCAACGATGCCAGCGCCATCCAGTTCGTGCCGCACATCGCCAAGAAGGTCGCTCAACTGCACCGGTTCCAGCGCACTTCACCGTGGATCCAGCCCCGAAGCTGCGCGCCGCGGTGACACCGGACTACGCCATGGGTTGCAAGCGGATCCTGCTCTCCAGCGACTACTACCCGGCGCTAACAGGTCAATGTGGACGTGGTAACCAGTGGGGTGGCCGAGGTCAGGCGGCGATCCGTGGTGACCGGCGACGGCCCGGAGTGCCCGGTCGACGCGATCACCTACGACACCGGCTTCCACGTCACCGACGCGTTCGGCCACCTGGGCATCGTCGGCCGCAAGCTGCAGGATGCCTGGCGCAACGGCATGGAGGCCTACCTGGGGTGATCGTCTCCGGCCTCCCGAACCTGTTCTTCCTGCTGGGGCCCGACACCGCGTTCGGCCCTGATTCACTCGTAAGGCGGATCTGGCCGACTACGAGACGGCGGACCGCCGATCCCGTTGAAGCTTCGCACGGGCGTTCGATATAGTGGTGGCGTCACTGTCTAGCAGCCCCAACCGGGGCTCACCCTTGAGCAAGGGGCGGCGATGTCACCGCTGTCGTCCGACGAACTGCGCGAACTCCGCGAGGAACTGAGCACCGGAACCACCCCGACGGTATGGTTCACCGGTTCGGCCGTAGGCGTCCCGGAAGGCCGATCCGGCAAGGTCGTCGCGCTCGGCGAACCAGCTGAAGGCGACTTCATTCAGGTCCGCCCGGCCGGATCGAAGGACGTGCTGTCCTTCTCGGCCACCGAGGTCACGAAGGTCAAACCACCCCGCAAGAAAGCGGCACCACCCGAGCCGTCGGCAAAACCCGCGGCGAAGCCCCGGACGGCCGATGCTCCACCGGCGAAGCCACCGGTGGAACGGGCGAAGCCGACTCCGGAGCAGGCGAAGCCGACTCCGGAGCAGGCGAAGCCAGCTGCTCCGGCGAAGCCCCGCGCAGCTGCAGCCTCGACTCCCGCGGGTGCACCGGCGTCGGCGAAGCCGGCCGGGGACGCGGCGGCACGCCGCAAGCCGCGGCAGGCGAAGCCGATCGGCGGAGCGACGGTGACGCTGACAGCGGACCAGGACGGTCAGTGGAGCGTCGAGGTCAGCACCGGCAAGAAGCGCGTGATTCGCCCGACGCCGGTTGCCGCGAACGCCGTCGCCCAAGCGGCGAAGGTGCTGCACGACGATGTCGCGGCAGCAGTGGAACCGCTGATCGACGCCGCCCGCGAACAGCAGCGCGCCCGCGTCGATCAACTGCGTGCGGAACTCGCCGCGGCGCAGGCGGCGCTCGACGAACTGGGGGCCTGAAACCACGGCGCTGAGCCGGATTGCCATTCCGAAGCTTGCCAGCATCGGTCCTCGTCCTACGACTCACTCGATGATCGGAACGGCACCACGGGTGCGTGGGTCCAACGGGCAGCTCGCCGCGCTGCTGGTCGGGAGGGTGGTGTGCGCGCATCGTGTAGGGGAGCCGGGGCCGCGTTGATAACTTCACAGGTGGTGACCGGAATCCACTCAACTTCCGGGAAGATGCGCGCAGCCGGGCGCTCCGCCTGTACGCAGTGACCCTTTCAGACATCGCGATGATAGGGCGCGACATTGGGGGCCTGCTGGTCTCGGCGGACCTGTCCGGCGCAGGGTGGCGTCCGATCGTCTTGAACAACGTGCCCATCGGTGCCGCCCTGTCCGCGCGGCCAACTAGCGATCAACGATCGAGCTCGAGGAGTTCGTCGTAGCTGGTGAACTCGCTGATCGGGTTCTCCCGCGGCTCTTCACCGCCCGGTGGAGGGGCCGCCATCGTCAGCGGAGCGGTGGTCGCAGCAGGAACGATTGCCGCCCCCTCGACCACGGCTGCAAGGGCCGGTACGCCCATCCAATTCATGCAGAACTCCTCGCCGTCGCAGCGACGGCCCGAGCCAAACCGATCACGACCATAGCCACAATCGGCCATGAGCGGACATCGCGGACGCTTGGAGTCGGATGGACAAAAGTTGGCTTCACGCCTATCAAGAACTGGTGCGAATCTCGGAAGAACCCCACGTCAAGGACACAACAGCGTTGCAGCACCGGTCTTTTCGGCTTCTGCTGGCAGCGACCGTCGGCGGTTTTGCGGGATACGTGCTGCTGCTTCCGGTCCTCCCGCTGTGGGCGGTAAGGGGCGGTGCTGGCGAGGTTGCGGCAGGCGCTACCAACGCCGTCTACATGCTGGTAACAGTGCTGACCCAGCTCGGCATGCCGTGGCTGCTCAAACGCATCGACCACCGCGTTGCTTTCGCCTCGGGCACGATGCTGATCGGCTTGCCGACCCCGTTGTATGCGCTGTCCAGCGACCTGTGGCTCCTGCTCGGTGTCTCCAGCCTTCGAGGAGTCGGCTTCGGCCTCCTCACGGTGACCGGTGCAGCGCTGGTGGCCGAGCTCGTACCCACTGCGCAACGCGGCCGGGCAGCCGGGCTCTACGGGTTGTCGGTCGGCCTGCCGAACGTCCTGTTCCTTCCCGCTGGCGTGTGGTTGACGCAGCAGATCGGATTCGGCCCGCTGTTCTGGATCGCTGGCGCCCTGCCTGTGGCGGCCACCTCTGCCGTGCTGGGGATGTCGCGGGTGCGGGCCAAACCCACGCAGCGTTCAGGCGCCTCCGCGTTCCCCCTCGCGCTGCTGCAGTCCTGGACCGTCATGACCGCTGCGGCGGTGGCCGCTGGCGGGTTAACGGCGTTCCTGCCGCTGGCAGTCGCCGGGTCGGTGGCACCAGCCGCGCTGATGCTCTTCGGCGCATCCACGATGCTAGGCCGGTGGGCAGCAGGACAGCTAGGCGACCGGCTCGGCCAACACCGCAGCCTGGTCCCCGCCGTGCTGCTGGCAGGCCTGGGTACGGGCCTGCTCGCGTTTGCGGCGTGGGGAGCCGACCCGCTCGCCCTGCTCGGCGCGGCCGCATTCGGAGCCGGGTTCGGCGCGGTGCAGAACACCACCCTGGTCGTGATGTTCGAACGAACGGAGTCCGGGCCCGCCAGCACCGCGTGGAACATCGCCTACGACGCGGGCCAAGGCCTCGGCGCCATCGGTTTCGGCACCCTGGTCACCCTGTCCGGCTACCCGACGACCTTCGCGGTCGCGGCGATCCTCATCACCATCTGCCTCCCCCTGACGATCAGCCGCCGCAGGCGGAGCTGAAAGCATGGGAACCTTCCTGCCATTCAGTGTGCGAGTGGTGGTAGAGAACCGCCGGGTACTGGCCGGCGGGCGGTGACAGGAAGGTTCCCTTGCTACCGCCAGCCGGAGAGGTTATTGTGTGTTCTTGGACACAAGTGCCGCATGATTTCAGCCTGCCGAAGCGTGATTCATGAGTCGGGTGTGAACGGGCTGTGACGACGCCGGACCGCCCCGCATGCTCGGGACCGCCTAGAATTCGGGGCGTGTACCGCAGCCTGTTGACTCCGCGTTGGCTGCTTCTGCACGCGTTGTTCATCGTGGCCACGGTCGCCACCGGTTTCCTGGCCGTGTGGCAGTGGGATCGTGCGCACGAAGCCGGAGGGAGCTTCCAGAACCTCGGCTACGCGCTGCAGTGGCCGCTGTTCGGCGTGTTCACGATCTTCTTGTGGATCCGCCTGATGCGCATGGAGGTGCACCGAGGGGGCGAGGCAAAACCGAAAGCTGCAGTCCAGCAAGAAGCGGTCGGCCCAGGGCTCACCGAGGAGGCGCCACCCGTAATGCGCCGGAAGCGGCCGCTCGTACCGCCACCGGCGCCGCAGGTCGGTGCAGGGGATGATCCGGAACTCGCCGCCTACAACCAGTACCTGGCGGAGTTGAACGAGTCGGATCGCCGCGCTAGCTGAACGTGATGTTGCCCTTGATCTCGCGCGCCTGAATCAGATTGTTGACCTCGCCGTGGTTCACGTTGACCACGCCGTCGTCGGCCGCCGAGATGGCTTTGTGCACTTCGGCGCCCTCGGTGCGCAGCTGCTCGGCGAAAGCCGCATCCTCTCCGCAAACCTCGTCCAGCCGTTCGGCCAGGGCTTTGATCTGCGGCGGGCCCGCGGACTCCTGCTCGGCGGCTTCGAGCGCGGCCTGCGTCTCCGGATCGTTCTGCGACCTGCGGCGCACGAGCTCGCGCACCTTCACCAGGGCCTGACTTCCGGCTTTACCCAGCGCGGTGGCGACCTGACCGGCGAGCGCGGTGGCCAGGGAATCCAGGAACGGGTCGGTCATTTTTCCTCCGAGTGATCAACTCCGGTGGTCACCAAGTGTAGTGATCTGATCCGGACCCGTGGGGTTGTCGACCAGGACTCGGCCATTTGGTGCAGCGCTGCCGGGATCAGCGGATGTGATATCAACGAATCGACTGACAGCAAAGAGAAGCAGGTGTCGACTGGTTCCGCGTGTGCGGGTCGGCGGTAAGCTCTTCGGCCGGTCGGTGGACGGGCAAGATGGGCCTGGATGGGCACTGCCTCCCGCGATCGATGGTCAAGTCGTTTGGACACTTGGTGATTGGGGCTGGCGTGCGCAGCGGCGTGCTGTTGAAGATGTTCGGGCTGTGCGTCCTGGCTGGCGTGCTGGTAGCGGCGTTGCTGCTGCCGATGGCGACCGGTGCCGGGGCCATGGTCAACCAGACGAGCGACGCCATGTCCAGAATGTCAGTTTCCCTGGCGAGGCGGGACATGCCGCAGGTAACCACCGTCACGGACAAGGACGGCGCACCGATCGCCTACTTCTTCAAGGACTACCGCATCGAAACGCCGCCGGACCAGATCTCGGACACCATGAAGGCCGCGATCACCGCGGTCGAGGACAAGCGCTTCTGGGAGCACGGCGGCGTCGACTGGCACGGCACCATGCGTGCGCTGGCGACCAACGTCAGCAGCGGTTCGGCCGCGCAGGGTGCATCCACGATCACCCAGCAGTACGTGAAGAACTACCTCGTGCACGTCGCAGCGAACAACGCGGTGGAGGCCGAGAAGGCCAAGGAATCGACGATCGCCCGAAAGCTCCGAGAGGCGAAGATCGCCGTCGAACTCGAACACACCATGACCAAGGAAGAAATCCTCACCGGATACCTCAACGTGGTGCCCTTCGGCAACCAGACGTTCGGTGTAGGTGCGGCGGCCCAGACCTACTTCGGCACCAACTCCGAGAAGCTGACCATCGCCCAGGCCGCGCTGCTCGCCGCGATCGTCAACCAGCCGGGCACACTGAATCCCAACAGCAACCCGCAAGACGCGATGCAGCGGCGCAACCTCGTGATCGACCTGATGGCGGACCCGAACAACAACATCCGCATCACCAAGGAAGACGCGGAAATCGCCAAGAAGGAACCGCTCGGCGTGATGTCGCCGCTCGGGCGGCCGCCGAACGGCTGCGTTGGCGTCGGCGACGGTGCCACCGACGGTTTCTTCTGCACCTACCTCGTCGACTACCTCGACCGACTCGGCATCGACAGCGACAAGCTGAAGAGCGGCGGCTACACAATTCGCACCACTCTCGACCGCAAGGCCACCGACGCGGCCAAGGCCGCCGCCGAAGCGCAGGTGCCCACCCAGACCGAGGGCATCGCGAACGCGATGGCGATGGTCGAACCAGGCAAGGGCAAGCACGAGGTCCGGGCGTTGGTCGCCAACCGCGACTATGGCAACGACGCGAGCAGGGGTCAGACGGCCTACGACATCGTCAGCAGGGTGCAGCCCTTCGGTGCCGGCTCGATCTACAAGGTGTTCACGGCGGCCTCCGCGATCGAACAAGGCATGAGCATCTACGACACGCTCGACGTGCCGCCGTCCTACACGTCCCGTGTGTACAAGAACGGCACCGCGCCGTACACCGTCTCGAACGCCGACGGCGTGCAGCCGGGGCCGAGGACGCTGCAGATGGCCTTGGCCACGTCTCCGAACACGGCCTTCGTGGCGTTGCAGGAGAGGGCCGGACTCAACAACGTCGTTGACATGGCAGCGCGCCTTGGGCTGCGGAACGGGATGACCGGCGTCAACTCCAGTGGCCAGGGCCTGAAGCCCGACGGCTCCAACGGCCCCTCCCAGGCCGACGCGATCAAGAAGGGCAACCGCGGAGCATTCACCCTCGGCTACACCCCAACGAGCGTGCTGGAACTGTCCAACGTCGCCGCAACGATCATGAGCGACGGCGTCTACTGCCCACCGACGCCGATCGAAGAGATCAAGGACCGGCACGGCAATCCTGTGCGGCTTAATGAACCCGGCTGTGAGCAGGCGGTGTCCCCGCAGGTCGCGGCGGCGCTGGCCCAGGGCATGAGCAAGGACGACACCGACGGCACCTCACGCGCGGCAGCGCAGAGCGTCGGCTGGACCCGCCCCATGATTGGCAAAACCGGGACGACCCAACTCCACCAGTCCGCGGGTTTCTTGGCGGCAACCCCGCAGATGGCGGGTGCGGTCCTGACCTACGCCGACGGGAACAGCCCCCAAGGGATCTGCGATGGTGGCGGCGACGCGCCACCGTACCTGTGCGGCAAGAACGGCGGCAACATCTATGGCGGCAAGGTGCCGGCCCGAACCTGGTTCGCCGCGATGACGAAGGTCCACGAAGGCCTACCGGCAGCACCGCTGCCGGGCACCCCCGGCCCGTAAGGGATCTGACGCAGATGAGGTCCGTGCCCGCCGGTCCGGCGGCACGGACCTTTTCGATGTCGAGCCCGGAAAAGAGGACCGGCTCGCGGACGCGCTTCTTTTCGCTGCTGTCGGCGCGCATGGGCGTCTCGTCGGATGCCAGCTGCGCGCCGCCGCATGCGCGTCGCCAGGCAACCGCCATCACGGCGATCGGCGAACGTCCCCCGCTTGCTTCCCGAATTGGTCAGCTCTGCAGGTGGACGTGCGAGCATGGAACCTTCCTGTCAGCGATGGCAGGAAGGTTCCCATGCTCACAGCAGCGACGACCCTCAGCAGGAACTCAGCAAGGGTTGGCAAAATGCCGACGTGAGCACCGAGCATGACCGGGTTGATGTCCGGGGCGTTGTCAGTTTCGTCGCAATTGCATATGTGCCGGCATGGCTGTTGACCTTGCCGTTGTGGCTAACCGGTGAAGGACTGTCGTGGAATTGGGCACCGCTGTTTCTCACAGTCATGATGTTCATGCCCGCAGTCGCGGCGTTGGTGGTCAACAAGTGGATCAGCCCGCGACCGAAATTGCTGCGCAGCCTGGGAATCACAAACCCAGGCGGCATCAAGAAGTGGTGGCCTTATGTCCTGATTGCCTGGTTGGGGCCTCCGCTGGTCATGGTCTTCGCGCTGCTGGTGGGCTATCTGCTGGGGGTCTACCAAGCCGACTGGACAGGTTTCTCCGGGCTCGCAGAACAGGCCGGGCCCACAGTGTTGGGTTCGGCACCACAAACGCCGCCCGGGATGCTCGCGCTCATCCAGATCGCAATGGTCTTCGGACTGGGCTGGTTGCAGATCATTCCCGCGCTCGGTGAAGAACTAGGGTGGCGTGGCTACCTCACTCAGGCGCTTCTGCCCCTCGGCCAGCCCGGCGCGTTCCTCACGACCGGTGTGCTCTGGGGGCTCTGGCACGTGCCGGTGCTGATCCTCGGCTACAACTACCCGACGCTCCCGATCGTGGTGGCGGTCATCATGATGGTGTGCTTCTGCACCCTGGTGGGAACGTTGCTCGGCTGGCTCAGGCTCGTTTCGCGCAGTGTCTGGCCGTCGACGATCGCCCACGGATTCCTCAATGCGGCGGCTGGTTTGGGCACGGTCTTCAGCATGGCCGGACATCCCGTCGACAACGCATCAGTGGGCCTTCTCGGGTGGACCGGATGGATGGTGCTCGTCCTGCTCACGCTGGTCCTCGTAATGCTCGGGAAACTGCCAGTGCAGTTCCCTGCAGAGACGGTCGGAATCACCCGAGGAGTCAACCGGCGCAGTCGACGCTGACGGCTCCACGAGAACATGGGCGCTTCCTTCCGCTCGCCGAGGAACAGGCCGTCTGACGGCGTGTGAACGCCGAATGCTCCACCCCGCGATTCGCCGGAGTGAAAGCATGAGGGCATGACGAGTCTGCTGCCCTCCACCCAGCGCGCGCTGTTGCGGCGTCTGGCCGTGGAGCAGAGTGAAAACCGTGTTCCCTCGTTGATCGCGGGACTGATCCGCGATGGTGAAACGATCTGGGTGGACACCCGCGGACAGGTCGGCGGTCGGCCCTCCACAACGGACACCCAGTACCGCGTTGGTTCGATCACGAAAACCTTCATCGCGGTGCTGGTGATGCGGCTGCGCGACGAGGGTCGCCTCGACCTCGCCGACAAGCTCGACGAGTACGTACCGGGCACCTCGATCGGAAAGCAAAGCATCGGCGAGATCCTCTCGCATTCGAGTGGGCTGACTGCGGAACCTGCCGGGCAGTGGTGGGAGCGGACTCCGGGCGGCAGTGCCGACGAACTGCTGTCCACGATCGACGAACAAGCACGGCGCCCGACACCTCGGCACGGCTTCCACTACTCCAACGTCGGGTTCGGAGTGCTGGGCGAGCTCGTATCCCAGTTGCGCGGAGCTCCGTGGCGCGAGGTCCTGCAACGCGAGATCCTCGAACCGCTCGGCATGAAACGGACCACGCTGAGCCCCGTCGCGCCGCACGCGGAGGGGTTCGCCGTGCACCCGTGGGCGGACGTCGTACTTCCTGAGCCAGCCGAGGATGCGGGGGCGATGGCCCCTGCTGGCCAGCTGTGGTCGACCTTCGACGACATGGCCAGATGGGCGCGTTTCGTCAGCGGTGACACCGGCGAGGTGCTGCACCCGGCCACGGTTGCCGAGATGCGGTTGCCCGGGTCGGTCGACGATGGCCCCGAATGGCGGGGTGGCTACGGGCTCGGATTGCAGCTGATGCGGCACCGCGGACGTCGACTGGCCGGGCACACCGGCTCGATGCCCGGCTTCCTGGCGAGTGTTTGGGCAGACCCCGCCGAAGCCACCGGTGTGATCTTCATGGCCAACACCACTGCAGGTGTCACAGGGGCGTTGGCGACCGATCTGCTGGATTTGCTCGCAGAACACGAGCCACGGATCCCGGCCGCGTGGGAGCCCCGCGGCGACGTGGACCTGCAACTCCTGGAGCTCACCGGCCAGTGGTATTGGGGCCCGACACCATATGCGCTGCGGGTTCTTCGCGATGGGCTGCTCGACCTCTCGCCGTGGCAAGGACGCGGGCGAGCCTCTCGATTCCGGGCCAACCCGGATGGCACCTGGGCCGGACTGGACGGCTACTACGCAGGAGAGATCTTGCGTGTGGGCCGGGACGAAAGCGGTGTTCCCACGCACCTGGACCTGAACACGTTCATCTTCACCCGCACTCCGTACGACTCTGATGCCCCGGTCCCCGGCGGAGTAGCAGGCTGGCGCCCAGCGCGGTAACCCCCGGCTGGGAGCGAGAGCATGGGAACCTTCCTGCCACTGCCATGACCGGGAAGTTCCCATGGTTCAACAGCCGGAGCCGCTAGCCAGACGAGGCATTCCGGCCTCGATTTCGGCGGACTGGTGTGGTCGCAGCCCTGCGGAAACGGTGTGAGGCATCCTGATTGGTATGCCCGCAGACCTGCCCGTCACCAGCCGCTGGACCATTCCTGCGGCCGAGCTATCCGAACGCTTCTCGCGATCCTCCGGTCCTGGTGGGCAGGGGGTTAACACGACGGACTCACGGGTCGAACTTTCCTTCGATCTAGCTCGCTCTGCGTCGGTCCCAGAACTTCTGCGGCAACGTTCGATGGAACGCCTCGCCCACCGCCTCATCAACGGCGTGATCACGATTGTGGCCTCGGAGCATCGCGCGCAACTTGCAAACCGCGAAGCGGCGCGGGAACTGCTGGCAAAACTGCTAGCCGAGTCCGTTGCTCCACCCACCCCCAAACGGCGCCGCACCAAGCCGACCAAGGGATCGCAGCAGCGCCGTCTCGCTGGTAAGAAGCGGCGCGGCGAGGTGAAACGGCAGCGTCGTCGAGGTGATCCCGGCGACGCCTGACGTGTGCCGCCGGTGTTCGCGACTAGCCTCGGGACAGGACTAACGCAGAAGGGACGTTGCTGATGCGTACGGCTTGGGTCTTGCCGGGTGGCTCCACATTCGGGGCAATCCAGGCCGGCCTGGTTACGGCCTTGTTCGAGGCCGATGTCGAACCCGACCTGCTCGTCGGGACCTCCGCTGGTTCGCTGAACGCAGCATGGCTTGCCGGTGACCCGACACCTCGTGGGGCGGCAAAGCTCCGCGAGCTCTGGATGTCAATGCGGCGCACGGATGTCTTCCCGATCCAACCCACGCGGATATTCGCCGGGAAAATCGGCTTGTCGAACCACGTGATGGGCAACCACGGGCTGGCGCGCTGGCTGCACAACAACCTGCCGTTTCGACGGTTGGAGAACGCGCAGATCCCGGTGACCGTGACCGCAACCGATCTGGACACCGGTGAGCCGGTGTATTTCGAAAGCGGTCCGGCGCTTCCTCCGTTGGTCGCGTCGTGCTCGATTCCTGGGATGTTCCCGCCGGTGAAGGTTGGGGACCGTTGGCTGGTGGACGGTGGCCCGGCGGCGTTCATGCCCATCAGCCGCGCTGTTGAGCGCGGGGCGGGGCGTGTTTTCGTGCTGCCGTGCGGCGGCACTGAACCGTTCGAATTCAACCGGCGCAGGCGCGGGATCGGTTCGATCGCGACCTGGCCGCCGCCGAAGACGCCGCCGAGGTCGGTCGGCGGAGTGAACGGAGCAGCGCTCGGGGCAGCGATGGTGTCTGCCGCGCGGCTTGATATGCAGTTGAACGCGACGCGATGCGAGCTCTACGTGGTGCCTGCCCCATCGGTAGTGGGCCTATCGCCGTATTCGTTCGCGCACGCAGGTGCCCTGATCGACGCTTCTTGGGAGATCGCCAAACGGTGGTATCCCACGGCCAAGCCAGTGCCGTCCGGACCCGTCGACATCGGTGGTAATCCGAGCACCAGCGGTCGGTTCGGGGTTTCCGAATCAGCCCCCAACGCCAAATGACGCGTCGATGAGGGCAAGGGAACTTTCCTGCCAGCTGGCAGGAAAGTTCCCTTGCCCTCGAGAGTCAGGCCCGCGGTGATACTGGTTCGTATATTTCATCCACGGAGAGTCGTTCCGGCGGTGAGCTAGCGGGGTGCGCGATAGTCACCACGATGTTGACCAAGATGTTGACCGCAAGCCCGAGCAAGCCGGCATTGATTCCAAGCCAGGGGTCGTTGCCGGTGATGACGAGCATGGCGACAACGACCACTCCAGCTGCGAGCCCGGAGGCAGCGCCCGCGGTCGACATGCGTTTCCAGAGCAAACTGATCAGCGCTACCGGCAGGAGTTGTGCCAGGCCTTGGTAGGAGAGGACTGACAACTGCACCAGGGTGCTCGGCGAGATGAAGGTGAAGACCAACGCCACCAGTCCGACGAGGAAGGTGACCAGTTGGGACAACCTGCTTCTGATGTGGTGCCGTTCGAGGATGGACGCCGAGGACGGACCGCCCCCACATCGTGCCGATCACGAGCATGAAGAGGGCCATCGGAACGATCGATGACAACGCCCCGGCGACCCCGACGAGGCCGACCAGCCAAGCCGGCATCGAGTCGACGACGAGCTTGAACATCGCCAGGTTGGAATCTTCAAGCCCAGGAACCACGAACACCGCGGCCAAACCCAAAAGGATCGGAACGAACAACAAACACCTGGTAGAAAGGCATGATGATCGCGTTGCGGCGAAGCACACCCGGATTCTTTGCCCCCAGGTAACCGGCCACAGTGGTCGGAAAGATCGTGTAGACGACACCGTTGAGCAGACCCGTTGTGGCGAACCACAGCATTCCCAGGGACTCCTTACCCCGCGTTCCACAGATAATTGGGCTCTGACGACACGATCGGCGGCGTCGCTCCAGGTCAGGGCACTGTGTCCTGGTGGAAACAGCAGAAACCCC
>NZ_JBSFLZ010000054.1:0-41040 GCF_053599315.1 Saccharopolyspora sp. NPDC000995 | reverse complement strand
CACCGTTCGGGGCGCTCTCATACTCGGCGACGATCGCCAGCTTGTACTCCGGGCTGAACACCCGCCGCGATGGCCGTGCGGCAGGATCAGGCTGCGCAGCCGGCTGGCCGGGCCTGTCGGATGAAGTGGACACGGCTATCAGGATCTCCGATCCCGCCCTCGCTCTGGTACCCGGTACTCACACCAGGTGTCTCATCTCATCCTGACAAAGAGGGCCGACCCTGCTGTCGCAGTGCTCATCGCCCACGACCGCGCCCTCCGCTCGCTGTGCCACCTCATCGGGGACCGGCATCTCGCAGTCCCAGCCGACAAGGAACTCAAGTTCCGCAAAGCCCTGCTCAAACTCGGCTACGTCATCCCAGGGGAACTCAATACCTGACCACCTTCACCAGCAGCTCACCAACGTACGGGCGCGGCTGTTCGCCGGTAGCGGGCCATCCTTTTCGTTCGGACGGCGACCGCCTCGCATCACTGCATCGGCTCGAGCAGTGGGGCGTGGCTTCCCTCCGCCAACAGGTTCAGCCGCACCTGATAGCGGCCCAGCGGCGTGAGCTCGACACGGGTGCCGGCAACAGGGGCCACAGACCACACCGGGTCGCCCAGTACGCTGTTGCCGTCGACCAGCAAGGCAATTTCGGGGTCGATCTCGGCGTCCGCGGGCACAGTGACCTCGACCATGCCCGCCTCAGCACCGGTGAGCAGGCCGGTACGAACAGCCGCCTCGGTCATCATGACCAGCGCCTCTTCCGCGAAAAACCCGTGGTAGTCGGTGACCAACCTGTCAAGCACGTCATCGAGCAGTACCGAGTTGTTGATCCTGTACAGCTCGCCCAGCACCCTCGGTCCCCACGGGCTGCTGAACTCCTCCAGCTTCACCGCCAGGCCGTCCTTTGCAGCGAGCTGGGTCGGCCCGGCCACCGCGATGTCGGCGATTTCCTTCCACACCCGCAAGGTGTGGTCGTGGTCGGTAGCACTGTCCAGCACCTGCTCCAGGTCCGCGAGCGCCGGTCCGGCGACCACCTTGGTCCGGTGGAGCCGCAGAACCTCGACGTCCAAGGCCAGTCGCCAGAATCGGATTAGGGCGAGGTTGTCCCGGAGATCACGAACCGAATCGCGCACCGCTATACCCATGGCCGCGGCCAGCGATTGGGCGTCGTCCCGTGACGGGAGCCCGTGCTTGGTCACCGCACGGCCCGCCGCGGCCCAGCGTCCACATGCGACCAGATTACGCAGCAGGGTCGATTCTCTTGCAGCATCGGCGAGTTCGCTGATCGCGGGCAGCGCGACGGCCGGGAAGTCCGGCTTCTCCTCGCAACACTCGCGTGTGCCCTGGTCAAACCGCCGCGGAACCGGCGCGCCAGGTTCGATCGCGGCGACCTGCCCGTCCCGGACGACAAACTGAGCCGCCAGGAGTTCGGGTTGCCGGTCGAGCAGTGCACCGAGCACAGCACGCCGCCGCTCAGCCGGTGCCGCACTGAACGCGGCGGCCCAGGCGTCGACCGCCGTGTCGTCCGCGGGATCGACCCCGTCCGCGCGCACCGCCACGAAAACCCGTTTTGCCAGCCGCCACACGGACTCGTCGGCCATCGCGGCGGGAAACTTCGCCGCCGCACGATCCAGCTCCTTGCGCAGAGTGGCGACGCGCATGCTGGCCGGGTGGAAGCGGTCAGCGTCGTCCAGGAAATCAATCAAGACCTTCAACACGGCCGGACCGTGCTCGCTCAACCGGTAGATGTCAGTGAGCCGCTGCGCGGCAACGTCGATGAGCAGGCGATGCGCGTCGCCGGTTCTCCACAACGTCGGGTCGGGACTGTTGAGCCAGTCCTGCCGTGCCTGCAGCAGCAATTCCAGGCTGCACATGGCATTCCCATCGGGATGCCAGTCCTCTTCAGCTGCACCGTGGCCCGCGCGGCCGGACAACCACTCACGCACATCCCGCACGATCCTCACCGCAGCCCGGTTAAGCATGCCACGCATAATAGGGCTCGGAGCCCATCCACTTCTCACCGGAGTGGGCCGTTTGTGCTGCTGCTGTGGGGAGTCTTCACCGCGCTTCGAGAGACTCGTCTTTCGAACGACCCCGGGGGACGGAGAGCCGGGGTCGTCCCATGCCAGAAGTTTCCTTCTGCTTTGCCAGTTGGTTGAGTCGACCTGGGGCGCGGTGCCGGGATTGCTCCTGGTCCGTTTCCCAGGTCGACTCAACCAGCATTTCCGCGAGGAAGATCTGTCGACCGCAGCGGGTTGAACGGTGATGCCCGCGGGGCCCGGCGAATACCCTCCGAATGAGCACGTGTGTCAGTTTCATTGCTTCGCGGGGACCTTTCGGACGGCCCACCCTGAACAACACGATCGGTAAAGGCTGAACTGTGGTCACAGCCAGGCCCCGCGACGGGGTGCTTGAACACGTGCGGCGTGTGTGGACATTGGCAAACGATTCGTGGTGGCCTGGCATCCCCACTCGACCACAACGCTCAACTACGGGCATGCCCGATTCGGTGCTCATCGAACATCCGCTCATGCCGCTGGTCCCGCGGTCACTGGTGTAGCGCGGAAAGAAGCAGGTTTATCATTGGTCAGATGCTTGACCTGAGCAGGCTTGACCTGGAGGAGATCGCTACCGCACTGGCGGACCAGACCGACTACGAGCACCGATGGCTGATCAACCCACATACCGGCGAGATCGTGTTCTGGACGGCGGATGGTGGCATCGATGGACACACGCCCGTTGACCTTGACGACTTGGACCTGGTCTGCATCGGTCCGCTGCCGTCCTACGTCTGGCATCAGGACATGGCCGACTTCGCAGAGAGAATCAGTGACGAGGCAGTCGGCCGCAGACTCGCGCGAGCCATCCAGGGCAAGGGCGCCTTCCGGCGCTTCAAGAACGAGCTGCATGAGAAGTATCCGCACCTACTGTCGGCGTGGTACTCCTTCCGTGACGCGCGCGCAGAGCGCCGAGCGGTTGAATGGCTGGTCGACAACTCGCTGGTCGATCCTCCGCAGTCCCACCTCAACGCGCCCGGATCTAGGTGCGGGAACCGAATGAATCCGAACTGAACCCGCCCGGTTCATGCCTCCATCGTCGTGGAACCGTCACCATGAACGTGGGAGGAAACCACCGCAAAGCATCTAAGGGCTCACCGGATTGTTCCCCGCACCTTGGGTGCCCCAAATGGAATACGTATTTGAAAAGGAGGCGATCATGGCACAAACTCCAGCTATCCAGGTGGGTTCCGATACAAGGGCCAAGTCACAAGAAGAGGCTCTGAGAGACGCAAAATTCGCCATCGAGGAGACAGGCCTACAAGTCACCTTCACGTCCGGTCCTCACATCGGGGGTGCTGGTACGCTCGATGGATCAGGGGTTGCGGTGCTGGTAACCTGTCTATCCTTGGATTCAAGGACTTTCATTGAGGTCGTCGGCGCGAGCGACGATAGCAATGCAGCGGAACAGGCCCGCAATAGGGTTCGCACAATTACCATGGGGCCTCCGAGCTAGTGCGACACATGCTGCTGTAGCACTAGGCGATGTCGGGGATACCCGAGATCTCCTAGCGGCCACGTTCAGAAAGCCTGGCGGAGGGCTCCGCGTTTTAGAAGGGCGTCCTTGATCCACAAGCAGAGACGCCGATCGCGCACCTGGAGCGGGAGAACCGTGGGCTGCGGCGGGCGAACCGTGGGCTGCGGCGGGCGAACCAGATCTTGCGGTCAGCGGCAAGTTTCTTTGCGGCGGAGCTGGAACGTCCCTCGCGATGAAGGTCGAGTTCGTCGACTCCCAGCAGGAAGAGCACGATGTCCAGCACCAGATCAGGCGATGGATCACTTCTTTCACACCGACGACGTCACTGATTCGATCCCAGTATCGCCCACGCGAAGAGTGTGCCCCTGATGCCCGGTTTTCGCGGCGCGGCGCCTGGTGCCTGACGCTAGCCATAGCTAGCCCGGATGCTGATCTAGCGCTGTTCGCCGACACGCGCCAGGCTTGAAGGTTTGCCGGGTCGACCGGAATCGAGAAGTGTTCGTACGTGATCGACCGCTTGCCGTTTGAGCCGGAGGCAAACGGTCTCTCGTACCCATTTCGATGCCTAAAGCCCCCGCCGGGGTTGCTGAGCTTTTCCCGCCTGCTGGATGGCGTGTCGGCAGTCCGACGAAATCCTCACAGTCCGGTCCACTGTCTCGTCGGACTGGTTAGAGCAGATCCGATCAAGGAGCCGCGACACGATGACAACCCCGTCCGAGTCTGACGAAGTCCTGGTCACCGAATATCGCCCGCAGCCGCCTGGACTGGGCCGTGCGCATCGAGAAGTGAAGGCACGCCGGGCGGACCTTCGCTTCTTACGCGGTATGCGGTGTTCGTCAGGCGGCGTAGCCCCTGGGCTGGATCAGCGAGGCGATCTGGTCGAGGCTCAGCCAGTAGTCCTCGATTCCGCTGAACCGGGCCGGGTCGGAGATGTGCACCGTCTTGTCCGCCGTGTTGTAGCCGACGATCGCCACGTAGTGGTAGATCGTCTCGCTCGACGGGTAGCCGGGGGGCTGGTTGCCGGGCTTCGCGACGATGTTGGCAACCATCGCCCTGCCGACGTCGACGTTGCGGACCGTGTCCGACCACAGCTGCTGGGTCATCTCCGGGGTCAGCGGGCGGTCGCCCCAGTCCCGGGTGACGTAGTGGGTGCCGGTTCTTTCCAGCTCCCTGTTGAGTCCGTCGACGACCTGACCGATGTGGTCCGTGCCGTCCTCAGTCGTGCCGAGTTCGGTCGCGAGCGAAGCCTGGTCCGGCAGCATGTCGGTCGTGCTGGACAGCGCGATGCGAGTCGCCGTGGGACCGCACCAGTAGCTGGTCTGTTGCGCCTGGTAGTCGACCGGGACGGACTTGGAGACGGCTTGGGGAACGACCTCTGGAGCGCTCGGTACCTCCGGTACCGGAGCCGCCGGGGCCGCCGGGGCCGCCGGGGCCGGAGCAGCCGCCGGGGCCGGAGCAGCCGCCGGGGCCGGAGCAGCTGCCGGAGCAGGAGCAGCAGGTTCCGCCGGAGCCGCAGGTGCTGCCAGAACGGGAGGCGCTGCGGGAGCCTGCACCGCAGTGTCGGCGGCGCGGACCTGGGCGGACACCGGAACCGGAGCGGCGCCCGCTAACAGCGGATGACCGACCGCCACGATCGCGCCACCGGCGACCACCGCCGAGAGGACCTTGCCGGACACCTTGCGGGACGGAGCGCTACCGCCCGAGTTCGGGTGGAACCTGTCAACGAGTGCGCGGATCGCGGCCTTCGGGGTGTGACCGCCCGCGTTGCGATGCTTGTGCACGTATGCCCTTCCACGTCGGGGGAGATCCGGTCGCCACCGCCGGGGGTGCGGTGTCCTCTCGCGGTCGAGACCTCGTGACCAGATCGTGATGCACTGCCGGATCGTAACTAAGCGTTATGGATGCTTCAACACACCACCCAATCGAAAAAGGATTGTCTCTTGATCGACTCCTCTCCGTAGCAATCGCCGCTGATCAACGGGAAATCGCCGAACGGGAGCCGAGCAGGCCCCGTAGCAAGCGCGCAGATCCAGGCAACGAACCCTTCGCCGATACGGATACGGGCGGCATTTGCGCTGATAGACGGCGCGCACGTGACATGGGGACAATCAAGGCACACCGGGCGAAACCGGCACCCCGGCAACGATCGGCGGCACCTTCCCCCAGGCCATCGGGGTCCAGATCGACTTCCTGCTCACCCGTCCCCGCAGATCGGCCAAAACGCGACCGTGAGGCTCGGCACAAGGGCCCGGAGCAGCTGATTGATGATATTGGGAGCCCCAGCAGCCGATCTCGCCTTCAGGTTGCGCGGGCTGTTTCTCGGAGCTCTCTCGTGAAGGCTCGGGCTTGGGGCGTTTCGTCGGCCTTCTTCGTCGCCGCCAGGATGTTTATCGTTGCTGCTGGTTCGCAAGGCAGCGGCGTTACGCTTGAAGGTTCGCGCCCATCTCCGGGATCAGGGCTACCGCTAGGCCTGCCGCCACCATTCTCAGCTGCACCGTCGCCACGTGTAGTAGCGGATGTCGATCTCGTGGTGGTCGTTGTTGCGCAGTCGTTGGACCACGGCCTCGTAGGTGTCCGTGTCTGGTGGGCACGTGGCCGACAGCTGGTCTTGCAGGTCCGCCAGCTTCGCCGACTTCAGGTCGAGCCGTGCTCCGCGACCGCCGCGAACACCCGGAGCCAATCCCGAGACAACACGTAAGCAAACTAATGCTTCTTCGGTAAAAATAGTGAGTAGTACCATTCGATCGTCGCTGGCGTCCTGGTGAGGGCCGCATCGGCAGGTCCCGCTCGCGTGGTGCTGCGCGAAACCCCTACCGCCAGTCAGCTCGCCGGTTGCGCGCTGGTGGTCGGAGCGATCTGGTTCGCCAACCGAACCCCCGCTCGGTCGACGCGCGTCAGGCGTCGTAGTGCGCCTCGGTGTGCAGGAGGAACGTGGCGTCGTCGCCGGGCTCGAGCTCGCGGGGTTCGGCACCTCGGGTGAACAGCCTCGCACCGGTGCTGCCCCCGAGTTCGGCGCGCTCTCCTCGAACCCGCAGCCAGGCCCCTTCCCGGATGCCCAGCACCGGCACGTCGTTGTCCTCCAGGAATTCCTCGATCCGCTGCTCCCGGGTCTCGCCCATGTGCGTGCTGCCCGGGTCGGGGTCCTGGTAGTGCGGGTTGATCTGGAACGGCACCAGCCCGATCGCCTCGAACGACGGCGGCTCCACGATCGGCATGTCGTTGCTGGTGCGCAGGCTGGGGCAGGCCATGTTGGTGCCCGCGCTCGCGCCCATGTAAGGCGTGCCGCCGCGGACGGCTTCGCGCAGCGCGGTGACCAGGCCGAGGCGGTGCAACGTGGAAAGCAGGCGGAAGGTGTTACCGCCGCCGATGAACACCGCTTGGGCCTCGCGCACCGCCGCGACCGGGTCATCCGCCTGATGGATGCCGTCAACGGTAATCCCGAGCGGCGCGACCGCGGACTGCACGGTGGCCGTGTAGCCGTCGTGGTCGCGCTTGGCGAACGGGACGAAAAGCAGCCGCTCACGCCCCGCCAGCAGTTCGGCCACCGCCGACTTGGCGTGTTCGAGGAAACCTGTGCCGTGCTTGATCGAGCTCGACAGCAGCAGCAGTTCCACGTTTGCCCTCTTCCCGTCGCAGCTGGTCAGGCCCCAGGCTATCGCCCCGGAGCGCACCTCCCGTTCGCGTGCCGGGTGAGCAGCACGCCGATTGGCCTACTTTGCCAACACCTTGTACACCGAGTTGAAGAAGCCGAACAGGGTATCGCCGGCGATGATGCCAGCAGCGAAGATCGCCATCGGCCCCGACGCCTCCTTGCCCTTGAACTTCAGCACCAGCGCCCGCACCAGCAGGCCCGCCAGGACCACCCTGCCCGCCGCCGGGGAACCGACCAGCAGACCGGTCCCCAGCTGCACGCCCAGCTACCGCGATGGGCCGTCGATCAGCTGCACCACGGCACCCTGGATCGCCCACAGCGCGAGCTGCACGATGGTCCCCTGGTCGATGCCGGCTTCGATGGTGGTCGCGTACACCTTGTCCACCGGCGGGAACATCCCGGTCGAGAAGTACATGTCGTGCGCCAGCACGACGACCACAGTGGACACCGCGAAGCCGATCAGCGCCACGTAGAGCTGCTGCCGGCGGCCCCGGAACTCGAAGGCCGGATCGGCGACTTCTCCGCGCAGCATCCAGCCCGCCTTGAAGTCGTAGCCTCCGTCGGCGAGGGCGGGGCCACCTGCGGCCACGAACCCGACCAGCAGCGCCAGCGCCCCGGGCGGGAAGCCCAGCACCATCCCGATGATCAGGAAGATCAACCCGCTGCTCGAAATCGCTGGTCACCGGCGAGAAGATCGAGGTGATGGCGATGCTGCGGATGTCGTGCGCGGCCAGGTCGGCGGCCACCGCGCGCGACCACGACACGGACGGTAGGAGAGCCCATGACTGCCCGTCAGGTGGCACAGTGCACCGCCCGCCCCACCCGGTTCGAATGCAGGTAGCACAGGCCCTCGGGCGCAGGCCCGGAATCGGCACAGCGGCAGAGGGGAGTTCCGGGCAGACCTCAGCGCGGCAGCGGTTGGGTGCGTTCGCTGGTGTTCATCCACAGGCGCTCGACGTACTCCTGGAGCGTCCGGCCGATCAGATACGCACCGGCCGGGGCGACCACGGTGAACGTGTCGTCCGGTGATTCCGGGATCAACGCGGCCCGCCCGGTCGGCGCGTGGTGCACCTCGATCTCGAACGACCCGCTGCGCACCGCGCCGGCCGCGACTCGCAAGCCCACGGAAAGCCTGGCGGTCATCCCGTCCGCCCGCTGCATCAGGTCCCCCACGGCCTGCGCGTCCTCGGGGGGAACCTGGCGGCGTTTGAGCTCGTAGGCGAGCCAGTCCACCTGACGATCCTTGCGCTTGTCGGCCTCGGCGCGCGCATCGGTCAGCACCCGGGTGGGCACGGTGACCTCGCAGCCCCCGGCCGGTTCGCCCTCCGGTAGGCAGCCCACCAGCGCAGGCCACGGCGCATCGGGGCGCACCTGCTGCGCGGTCACGGACTCGCCCCGCACCACCACCCGCGTCGCGTGGTGGTTGCCGACCGCCACGGCGGCCCGCAAATCCGCTTCGCCTGGGTTGCTGACCCGCGCGAACCCGAACACCGAGGAGCGGGCCAGGTTCGCTGCCAGTCCGGCCCACCGCTCATCCCGCGGCCCGGCGGAGGCCGCCGGCGGCTCCGCGATCAGGAACGCCGCGATCTCCGGCCCGACCTCGCTGTCACGCAGCAGGCCGTCAAGCTCCCGAAGGCTGCATAGCATCGCCTGCTCCGTGGTTCACCGAGATCCCTGTGGACTGACTTGATCAGCAGGATATCCGGCGCGCCGCCCGTTTCGCGGCGTCTTGGGGAGGGGACCACTCGAACGTCAGCGCTCCTCCACCTGCGGCCTGGCGCGGCGCACGATGCCGGCCAACGCGCTGCTGACGATCGTGACTATCAGCGCTCCCCAGAACGCCGACCAGAAGCCGTCGACGTGGAACGGCAGGCGGAGCTCCCCCGCCAGGTAGCTGGTCAGCCAGAACAGCAGGGCGTTGACCACCAGGCCGAACAGCCCGAGGGTCAGCAGGTAGAGCAGGCATCCCAGCGTCTTGGCGATCGGCTTGAGCACCACGTTGACGATGCCGAAGATCACCGACACCGCCAGCAGCGTGAGGATCTTCGCCGTGGTGTCCTCGCCTTCCAGGGTGATCCCGGGCAGCGCGGTGGTGATCCACACCGCCACCATGGTGATCAGGATGTGCAGCAGAAGTGCCACTACGCGCGCCCTCCCTGCGGGTGTCCGCCACGAACGTCACCGACGCTACCGGCGTCCAGGGGTGCTCCGCTCGCAGCGCGGTGCGATCTCCGGGGGATCCCGGGGTGATATCAGGGTCAGCTGAAGAGCGTGGCCATCAGCTGGAGGGCGTCGCCGTCGGTGTCGTCGTGCGCTTCGGCGAACCGGAAGACCAGGCCTTCGCGCAGCCCCCACGGGCAGATCTCCAGCTCTTCCACGCCGATGGTGCGCAGGATCAGCTCGGCGACGATGGCGCCGGCCAGGATGCGGCGGGCGCGGCTGCGCGACACGCCGGGCAGCGCCGCCCGCTGCTTCTGGTCCAGCTCGGCCAGCTTCGGGATCCAGGGGCGGAGCTTCGCGCGGGACAGCCGGTCGGGGTGACGGGCCACCTTGCCCGGCGAGCTCTCGGTGAGCACCGCGAGCTGGCGCAGCACCTTGGACAGCGCCACCGGGTTCCCGAGGTCGCGGTCGGCGAAGGTGCGCAGCGAGGACGGGAGGGTGCCGCGGACCGCCGAGACGAGCTTGTCGACCTGCCTCGACCGCGGCGGGTCGTCCGGCAGGTACTGCCTGGTCAGCCGGGCCGCACCGAACGGCAGCGAGACCACGTCGGAGGGCTCGCCGCCGATGCCGGTGGCCACGTCGATGGTGCCGCCGCCGATGTCCACTGTGGTCAGCGTCGGACCGGAACGGCCGTGCCAGCGCCGGGCGGCGTGGTAGGTGACGGCGGCTTCGTCGTGCGGGCTGAGCACGCCGATCCGCTCCCCGGCCGCATCGCTTAGCCGCTGTCGCAGTTCCGCGCCGTTGGCCGCGTCCCGCACTGCCGAGGTGCCGTAAGCGACCAGCGCGTCGGGACGCTGATCCGCGGCCGCGCGCACGCAGTGCCGCACCGCCCGAACCGCGAGCTCGACGCCTGCCTCGGTGACGAGTCCGTCCCGCCCGGTGTGCTCGGCGAGCCTGGTCCGGGCCTTCACGCTCCAGTCGGCGCGCGGCATGCGGGACCTGTCGAGGTCGACCACCTCCAGGCGCGCAGCAGTGGATCCGATGTCCAGCAGAGCCAATTTCATGCCGCGACCACCCGCGCACCGCGCTGCTCGTGGAGCAGCGCGGTGGACTGGATGGACGGCATGGTTCCATTGTCGGGGTCATTTCGACCGAAAATCCCGCCACACCAGCGTTTTCCTGAGATGTGCGTCACAACCCAGGCCTCTGGTGGGTCTCCCTGCGAGGTTGACCCGGCGGTAGCCTCGGGACAACCACGGCAGCGCGGCCGACGCCCCTGCATCGCCGCTGCCACAGACCGGAAAGGTGCGGCCCATGCGCATCGGGATGCCGCTGAACTACAGCGGAGGGTTCAAGGAGACCGTCGACGACCTGGCCACCTACGAGAAAGCCGGGCTGGACATCGTGTACGTCCCGGAGGCCTACTCGTTCGACGCGGTGAGCCAGATGGGGTTCATCGCCGCCCGCACCGAACGCCTGGAGATCGCCTCCGGCATCCTGCAGATCTACACCCGCACTCCGACGCTGACCGCGATGACCGCCGCGGGCATGGACTTCGTCTCCGACGGCCGCTTCACGCTCGGCATCGGCGCCTCCGGACCTCAGGTTATCGAGGGCTTCCACGGGGTGCCCTACCACGCGCCGCTGGGCCGCACCCGCGAGATCGTCGACATCTGCCGGCAGGTCTGGCGCCGCGAGAAGGTGCAGCACGAGGGCAAGCACTACAGCATCCCGCTGCCCGCAGACCAGGGCACCGGGCTGGGCAAGCCGCTGAAGCTCATCAACCACCCGGTGCGCGACCGGATCCCGATCATGATCGCCGCGATCGGTCCGAAGAACGTCGAGCTGGTCGCCGAGATCGCCGAGGCCTGGGAGCCGATGTTCTACCTGCCGGAGCGGGCGGCCGAGGTGTGGGGCGAGCCCCTGGCGGCTGGCAAGGTAAAGCGCGACGCGTCGCTGCCGCCGCTGGACGTGGTCGCCCAGGCACCGCTGGCCATCGGCGAAGGCCTCGACGACTTGCTGGATTTCGCGCGGCCGCACCTGGCGCTCTACGTCGGCGGGATGGGCGCGAAGGGCAAGAACTTCTACAACAACCTGGCCCGCCGCTACGGCTTCGAGGCGGAGGCCGAGCTGATCCAGGACCTCTACCTCGGCGGCAAGAAGGAGGAGGCCGCCGCGGCGGTTCCCCGCGAGCTGCTGGAGAAGACGTCGCTCGTCGGCCCGGTGGGCCACGTCAAGGAGCGGCTGGCAGCGCTGAAGGAGTCCGGCGTCACGACCCTCAACGTCACGCCGCTGGCGGGCGACGCGACCGGTCGCGCCAACCTCATCGAGCAGGTAAAGCAGCTCGCCGCCGACGTCTGATCGGCCCGAATGATGGATACACCAAGGTGGCCCACTACCAGCTGGTTCCGTCGGAGCAACTCGAGTGGTAGATCGCGTCGGACGACCCGATCAGGAGAGACTGTCGGGGTGACTGGATCGACGCTGCTGCACCTGCTGCCGCTGAATACCTTCCACACCGACCGCGACTCCCCGATCCGCGCCGCGAGCCTCGACACCGATGGGTTCGTGCACTGCTCGCCGGACGTGCGCACGACGCTCGCCGTGGCGAACACCCTCTACCGCGACGAGACCGAACCGATGATCGCGCTGGAGTTGGACCCGGCGAAGCTGTCCGCGCCGGTGCGGTGGGAGGCGGCGAACCCGACGCCTCCCGAAGGCGTGCCGGCGGACAAGCTGTTCCCGCACGTGTACGGGCCGCTGGAGCGGGAGTCGGTGATCGGCGTCCGCTACGCGCGGCGCGATGTCGCGGGCCGCTTCCTGAGCTTGGAGACGCGCAGCCGCACCGCCGAGGAGTTCGACCTGCTGCCGCATCCGGAGGGCGGCTGGTACCGGCGGACCTGGGTCAGCCCGATCGGGATCGAGCACAACGGCGGCCTGCGGCCGACCGCCACGATGATCTACTTCCTGCTCCCGCCCGGACAGCAATCCGAATGGCACACCGTCGCTTCCGACGAGCTGTGGCTGTGGCACCGGGGCGGGCCGCTGACGCTTTCACTAGGCGGGGACGAGCCGAACCCGGTCGCCGAACCCGAGCAGGTGGTGCTCGGCGCGGGAGCCGGCCAGGCGCCGCAGGCGGTCGTCCCGGCCGGCACCTGGCAGCGCGCGTGCGCGGCGGCGACCGTGGAAACGCTGGTCAGCTGCGTGGTTTCGCCCGGTTTCGACTTCGCCGACTTCCGCGTCCTGTAGGTCGGTCGAACGAGTGCCGGGGCCCGGGGCGGCGCATCGCGTCCGGGCCACCGGCCGACGCCATGCGCTGGGTCGGCATCCGCACCGCGTTGCCGACGGAGCAGGGGGCGAGCAACGCTGCGACCACGGTGCAGAGCACGGGTACGGTGCGCCGGGTTCGCGGGCGGTCGCCCAGGACGGCGCGCTGCTGCCGGTACTCGGCGACGAGTCTGCTGGTTTCGCGATGTCTGCCGCGCGCGGATTCGCGGCGCGGGACGCCGGAACCGAGCATCCTCCGCTCCACCCAGGACATCGAAATCAACGATCCGATGATCGCCCCGATGACGACCGTGGCCGCCAATGCGAACCCAGCCAGCGAATTGATCACCGGCACCACCCCCCACGACGCAGCGGACCACCACTTCCGCGCGATCTGTGCCGTCGGCACAAACCGGCACCGCACCAATGCCGGTTCCGCTGTGGTCCTGGGGATTCACCGTAATTCGCGACGCTCATGACCGCCGGACGCGAACGGCGCCGCTCGCCCGAACAGGTGAAAAATGATCAGATCAGGTTGCACCGTGCTGTGATCGGGCGTACTGGTCCTGATCGGGCAACCGGCGCTGATCCGCAGCTACCATCGGATTCGGTCCGACCACTTCCGGCACGCAGCCGCGTGACCCGGCGCATGCCCGGGCAACCCGCCGCGAACGGCGCGCGTGTTCCGCAGAGGTCCGGTGTTCGCAACCGGAATCGTCGACGGACCGCGATTTCAGGGGAGGTTGTCGGGTCGTGAAGGGTTACGCCGTCCATCTGCTGTTCCACCTGCTGGCGATCGCAGCCGGCGGCGCCGGCGGAGTAGCGGGCTGGCTGTGGTGGTTCGGCGGTGACCCGAGCAGCCTGTGGCTGGCGATCGGCGCGCTGGTCGTCGGGATCATCGTGCTGGTCCTGGAAGCCCTCTACATCCGCGCCGAGCAGCCGCCCGCGCCGCCGCGCTCCCGACCGGGGCCCCAACGACCGCAACGACCGCGCGAACGCACCCGACCCGATCTCAAACCCGTGGCGGCACCGTCGTCGGGCACCGTACTCCAGCCGTACCCGGACGCCGGCAAGGCCGTCGACCAGGAGACCAAGACCTCGGCGCTCGACGCCCTCAACGAGCTCGGCAGGGGCACCAACGCGCCGAGCCGCCAGAACTGATCGGTCCGCACGCCTCCCGCCGGACGGTCGTACCGTGCTGGGATGGTGGAAATCCGGGCTGCGCTGATCGACATCGACGGTGTTCTGACGGTGTCCTGGCGGCCGTTGCCGGGCGCGGCCGACGCGCTCCGGAAGCTCCGGGCCGACGGGATCGGCGTCCTGCTGGTCACCAACACAACCGGCCGGACGCGGGCGTCGATCGCGGAAACCCTGACCGGGGCCGGGTTCGAAGTCGGCGTCGACGAGATCCTGACCGCGCCGGCGGCCACCGCCGAACACCTCGCGCGGCACCACCCAGGCGCCCGATGCCTGCTGGTGAACAGCGGAGACATCGGCGAAGACCTCGGCGATGTGGAACAGGTCGACGACGACGCGGACGTGGTCGTCCTCGGCGGTGCCGGACCGGAGTTCGACTACCGCACGCTCAACCTCGTCTTCTCCCATCTGCAGCGCGGCGTGCCGCTGGTGGCGATGCACCGCAGCCTCTGCTGGCGCACCAGCGAGGGTCTGCAGCTGGACTCCGGTGCGTTCCTGATCGGCCTGGAGCGGGCCGCGAACCGGGAGGCGACCGTGGTCGGCAAGCCGTCGGCCGAGTTCTTCGCCGCCGCGCTGGGCAAGATCGACGCCGAACCCAGCAACGCCTTGATGATCGGCGACGACGTCGAGTCCGACGTGCTCGCCGCGCAACGCCACGGCATCACCGGAATCCTGGTGCGCACCGGCAAGTTCACGCCGGGAGCGCTCTCGGCCGCCTCCGGCGCGCCGGACCACGTGTTGGACTCCTTCGCCGACCTTCCGGGCTTCCTGCGCCGGTGAAGGAACTCAGCGGACCGGCAGCAGCACGCCCCGCTCGGATTCCGGGCGGGGCCCGAGGATCCGGCGCTCGGCGGCGGCGATCGGGACGTCGTTGATGCTCGCCTCGCGACGGCTCATCAGCCCGTCCTCGGCGAACTCCCAGAGCTCGTTGCCGTAGCTGCGCCAGCACTGCCCGGTGGCGTCGAGGCATTCGTACTGGAAGCGAACCGCGATGCGGTTGCCGCGGAAGCCCCAGAGCTCCTTGCGCAGCGCGTAATCCAGTTCGCGCGCCCACTTCTCGCGCAGGAATGCAACGATCCCGTCCCGGCCGGTGATGAACCGGTCCCGGTTCCGCCACTCGGAGTCCGCCGTGTAGGCCAGCGCGACGCGTTCGAGGTCGCGGGTGTTCCAGGCATCTTCGGCCGCCTGCACCTTCTGGGCGGCGGTCTGCTCGTCGAACGGTGGGAAGGGCGGACGCGACATCTAATTGGCTCCCAACTGGAGAACGGTCATTCTCCGCGACGTCCGCTAGGATAGAGAACGATCGTTCTCCTCACCACCCCGGAGTGCTCCCGTGCAGCGCCACGAGGCCGAGTCGAAGCTGTTGGACGCGGCAGAAGCCCTGTTCTACGAACGCGGCATCCAGGCCGTCGGCATGGCCGAACTGCGCACCGCCTCCGGGGTGTCCCTCAAGCGCCTCTACCAGTGCTTCGCCTCCAAGGACGAGCTGGTGGAGGCCTACCTGCGCCGCCGCGACGCGCGCTGGCGCGCCTCGCTGTCCACATACGTCGCACGATGCGACCGCAACCCCAAGCAGGCCGCGCTCGCGGTCTTCGACTGGCTGCATGACTGGTTCGACGAACCCGGATTCCGAGGCTGCGCGTTCCTCAACTCCTTCGGCGAACTGGGCGGCAGCTCTCCCGCGGTCGCCGCGGCGGCACGGGACCACAAGGACGAACTGCGCCACTACCTGCGAAAATTGGTCGGCGAGCTCGACGCCGCCGACCCCGACGAGCTCACCGAGCAACTGCTCGTCCTGGTCGAGGGCGCGACCGCCGCAGCAGCCGTCGGCGGCAATCCCGGACCGGCCCGCAGCGCCCGCGCCGCCGCGGCAGTGCTGATCACGTCGGCCCCACGATGCGCCGCCCCGTCTTGCTCAGAGTGACTCGAGACACAATCCTGTCCTCAGGTGCGCGGAAGCGGCGCCAGCGGGTCAAAAGGCCTGCCGTGGCACCCGGGTGAGGAGGCCACCCATGTCAATCATGCGTGTCAAATCGGTCGAACAGTCCATCCGCGATGCCGAGGCCCCGGAATTCCGTCTGCGCCGCGTGCTGCGCGCCGTGGACCTCTTGGGCATCGGCATCGGCGCGATCATCGGCACCGGCATCTTCGTGCTCACCGGCGTGGCCGCGGCCACCGACGCCGGGCCGGGCATCGCGATCTCGTTCGTCTTCTCCGGCATCGCCTGCGGTCTGGCGGCGCTGTGCTACGCCGAGTTCGCCTCGATCGTGCCGGTGGCCGGCTCGGCGTACACGTTCTCCTACGCGTCCATGGGCGAGTTCCTGGCCTGGATCATCGGCTGGGACCTGATGCTGGAGTTCATCGTCGGCGCTTCCACGGTGTCGGTGGGCTGGTCGCGGTACTTCGTCGCGGCGCTCAACTCGATCGGCTTGGGGTTGCCAGGGGCGCTCACCTCCGCCCCGGGAGCCGGTGGCGTGGTGAACCTTCCCGCAGCGATCATCGCGCTGATCCTGACCGGGGTCCTGGTCGTCGGCATCCGGCTCAGCGCCTCGGTGACCAACGTGGTCGTGGCGATCAAGCTCGTCGTGGTGCTGTTCTTCATCATCTTCGGCGCGTTGTTCATCAAGGCCGCCAACTGGAGCCCGTTCATCCCGCCGCACCAGCCCGCACAGCCCGGTGCCGCCGGGGCAGCGCTGGAGGAACCGCTGGTCAACGCGATCTTCGGGCAGACCGGCTCGTTCGGGCTCAGCGGCCTGGTGGCGGGTGCCGCGCTGGTGTTCTTCGCCTACATCGGCTTCGACATCGTCGCCAGCGGCGCGGAGGAGACCCGCCGACCGCAGCGCGACATGCCGATCGGCATCCTCGGCTCGCTGGCCATCTGCTCCATCCTGTACGTGCTGGTGTCCCTGGTGATGACCGGCATCGTCAAGTACGACCAACTGGACACCGCGGCGCCGATGGCCACCGCGTTCCAGGCGATCGGCGCGTCATGGGCGGCCGGGCTGGTCTCGCTGGGCGCGATCGCCGGGCTGACCACGGTGATCCTCATCCTGATGCTGGGTCAGGCCCGGGTCGGCTTCGCGATGAGCCGGGACGGGCTGCTGCCGGTGTGGTTCGCCAAGGTGCACTCGAAGTTCCGCACGCCCTACCGGATCACGGTGATCACCGGGATCGTCGTGGCGGCCGTCGCCTCGCTGACCCCGATCAACGTGCTCGCCGAGATGACCAACATCGGCACCCTGTTCGCGTTCGTCCTGGTGTCCATCGGCGTCCTAGTGCTGCGCCGCACCCGGTCGGACCTGCCGCGGTCCTTCCGGGTGCCGTGGGTGCCGGTAATCCCGATCCTGGCCGCAGCCGCCTGCCTGTACCTGATGTTCAACCTCGTCGGCTGGACGTGGATCCGGTTCGGCGTCTGGATGCTGATCGGGTTGGTCCTCTACTTCGTGTACAGCAGGAAGAACAGCAGGCTCGGCAAGCGCGAGATCGCCGGGGAGTCCTGACCCGGCTCACCCGAGCTGTTCGTCCAGGTAGCACCAGGCCCAGGACTCGCCCGGTTCGAAGGAGCGGATCACCGGGTGGGCGGTCTGGTGGAAGTGGGCCGTGGCGTGCCGGTTCGGGCTGGAATCGCAGCACCCCACGTGCCCGCACTGCGTGCAGATCCGCAAGTGCGCCCACACGTGCAGGCCGGCCGCGAGGCAGTCCTCGCAGCCGTCCTCGCGGCTGGGCGCAGGTTCGCGGTCGGCCGCCTCCTGCAGGTGCGCACAACTGCCGGACATTCGGAAACCTCCAGGTGGTGAGCGCGCGGTCCGCGGCTCGAACGACAATGTGCTTTCGAACGTAACCATCGACTGCGGCATCCGCAGGCGTTGACCGGAGAGAGCATGCACGACCTACCCGCGTTGATGGCCCTGCTCGCAGGGGCGCTCGCCGTGACCGCCCTCGCCCGCCGGATCGGGTTCTCCGCGCCGCTGGCGCTTGTCGTGGTGGGCCTGGCCGTGTCCTCCATACCCGGCGTGCCGGACTACACCATCGATCCGAATGTGGTGCTGCTGCTGATCTTGCCGCCACTGCTGTACTCGGCCGCGCTGAACAGCTCCACCATCGGGATTCGCGCCAACCTGCGGCCGATCGGGTTGCTCGCGTTCGGGTTGGTGCTGTTCAGCACGGCGGTCGCCGGGCTGATCGCCTGGCGGCTGGTGCCGGGCATGCCGCTGAGCGTGGCGCTGGTGCTCGGCGCGGTTATCGCGCCGCCGGACGCGGTCGCGGCCACCTCGATCGGCCGCCGATTGGGACTGCCGCGCAAGATCATGACGGTGCTCAGCGGTGAGAGCCTGGTCAACGACGCCACCGCGCTGACCGCCTACCGGGTGGCCGTGGCCGCCGCGATCGGCACCGGCTATTACCTGCTGGCCGGGGTCGGCATGTTCCTGCTGGCAGCGGTCGGCGGGGTGGTGATCGGCTACGTCATCGGCTGGGTGGTGCACCGGGTCCGGCGGTTGCTGCGCGACGACATGCTGGAAAGCGCGGTAGGGCTGATCGTGCCGTTCTTCGCCTACCTGCTCGCCGAGGAGGTGCACGCCTCCGGGGTGCTGGCCGTTGTGGTGGCCGGGCTGTACTTGGGCCATCACTCGCCGTCGGGCAGCGCCGCGACGCGGCTGCAGGACCGGGCGGTGTGGAACGCGGCGGACACGCTGCTGGAAGCAGTCGTGTTCGCGTTGATCGGCCTGCAGCTGCGCAGCGTCGTGGAGAGCGTGTCGACCGACTTCGGGCCGCTCGTCGTTGCCGGGCTCGCGCTCACCGCCGGCGTGGTGCTCGCGCGCGGCGCGTGGGTCTTCCTCGTGATGTACCTGCCGGAACTGCTACGCCGCCACAGCCCGAACTGGCGACTCAAGGTGATCGTGTCGTGGGCGGGGATGCGGGGCGTGGTGTCGTTGGCCGCCGCCTCCGCGATCCCCACCGCGACGCTGACCGGTGCGCCGTTCCCGCACCGCGACGAGGTCCTGTTCCTGACGTTGTTCGTGACGCTGGCGACGCTGCTGCTGCACGGCACGACGCTGCCCTGGCTCATCGGCGTCCTCGGGGTGCGAGGCACCGAGGACTACACCGACGCGCTCGCCGAGGCCGAAGCCCAGCACAACGCGGCCCGCGCCGCGCGGGAACGGCTCGACGAACTCACCGCGGAAGCCGAACCACCCGGCGACGTCGCGGACCGCCTGCGCCGCGCTGCGCAGCAGCGCAGCAACCAGGCGTGGGAGCGGCTGGGCCGGTCGGCCGACGAAGTCGGCGAGAGCCCGACGGCGGCGTACCGCCGCCTGCGGGGCGAGATGCTGGCTGCGGAGCGGGCGATTTTCGTCCAGTTCCGCGACAACCGCCGCATCGACGACGAGGTCCTGCGCCGCGTCATGCACCAGCTAGACCTGGAAGAACTCTGGCTCTCCCGCGACTGAAGCAAATATCCGGCTCATTTTGCGTGGCGGCGCGGGTAGCGGAACCTCTTGGGCCACGCCGCCGCTAGGTCAGGAAGCCGAGCTGGGACGAGAGTTCCTTGGCGGCGATGCGCATCGCGCCCACGACTTCGCGCATGCGCTTGCGGGAGAAGCGGTAGGACGGGCCGGAGGCGCTGAGCGCGGCGATCACATCGCCCTCGTGGTTGTAGACCGCGACCGCCGCGGCGTTGAGCCCGAGCTCCAACTCCTCGTAGCTCGTCGCGTAGCCGTCGCGGGCGATCAGCTCGAAGTCCTTGCGCAACTCGCTGGCATTGGTGACAGTTCGCGTTGTGTACCGCTCCAGCGGCCTGACGAGAAGTTCCTCCTGGTCCTCCCGCGGCGCGTACGCCAGCAGTACCTTGCCGCTGGACGTCGCGTGCAGCGGGGTACGTTGCCCGACCCAGTTGTGCGCCGTTACGGCCGCAGTGCCGCGGGCCTGGCTGATGTTGATGGCGACATCATTGTCCCGGATCGCGAGGTTGACCGTCTCGCCCAGGTCCGCGGCGAGCGACTCGCAGAACGGACGGCCCAGCCTCGGCAGGTCCATCCGCTCGGTCGCCGCCCCGGCCAGCCGCACGATGCCGAAGCCGATCGCGTACTTGCCGCGCTCCCCCAGCTGCTCCACCAGGCCTCGTGCTTCCAGCACACTCACCAGCCGGGAGGCCGTCGATTTGTGCACTCCCAGCTCCCCGGCGATCTCGGTGATGCCGGCTTCTCCGTTTCGCGCCAGCAGTTCCAAGACGGTCACGGCCCGATCGACGGACTGCACCAGAGCGCCAGGACTCCTTCCGCGTGACTGCGCTGCGCTACCCACCGGTCAACCGTATCCGTTCGAGGTGCACATATCGGAACCATCCGTTGTCCCTCTTGACGTTGTCGCAACAAAAGGGTCAGATTTGTTGCACATACTACGCGGTGTTCCTCATTGTGCAACGGAGGTTGGCTTGTTGTCATTCATCGGGGCCACCGCACCGGCCGCGGTCCAAGCATGAACACGGTCGCAGTCGTCGGCTCGTCGGTGGCGGGCTGGCGCGCCGCGCAGGAGCTGCGCGAACAGGGCTTCGACGGGCGGCTGGTGATCATCGGGGCGGAACCGCACCGCCCGTACGACAGGCCGCCGCTGTCCAAGGAGTTCCTGGCCGGGAAGCTGCAGCCGGAGGAACTCTCGCTGGGCAGCGAGCAGGAGGAAGTCGACCTCGCCGCGGAGTGGCGGTTGGGGGTTGCGGCGGCGCGGCTGGACACCAAGCGCGGTGCGTTGGTGCTCGCCGACGGCAGCGAGGTCCTAGCCGACGGCGTCGTGCTGGCCACCGGGTCGGCCCGGCTGAGCCTGCCGGGCACCGCGGAAGCGCCCGGCTGCCACCGGCTGCGGACCGTCGACGACGCGTTGGCGCTGCGCGGCGATATCCGCTCCGGGGCGCGGGTTGTGGTCGTCGGTGGCGGGCTCATAGGCACCGAGATCGCCTCGACCTGCCGGTCCCTGGGCGCCGAGGTGACGCTGGTCGATGCCCAGCACCTGCCGCTGGCGCGCACCCTGGGCATCGAACTGGCGCCGCTTTGCTTCGCGCAGCACGAGGATTACGGGGTGCGGGTGCGGTGCGGGACGCCCGCAACGCGCGTTCTCGCGGACGACCGGATCACCGGCGTGGAGCTCGCCGACGGTCGGGTTATCCCGGCCGATGCGGTGGTCGTCGAGGTCGGCGCGGAGCCCGCCACCCGTTGGTTACGCGGCTCCGGGCTGAAGCTCCGCGACGGCGTCGTGACCGACTCCGGGTGCGCGACCTCGCTGCCGAACGTGGTGGCGGTAGGCGACATCGCCCGGTACCAGCCGGTGCACTGGTCGCGCACCGTCCGCAGCGACCACTGGTCGACGGCGATGAACCAGCCGCCGGTCGCGGTGCGCAACCTGCTCGCCGGGCAGACCGCCGCCGCGTACGCGGGAGTGCCGCACTTCTGGTCGCGGCAGTACGATTCGACGTTGCAGTTCGCCGGCTACGCCGGGGCGAAGGACCGGATCACGGTGGTGGACGGCTCGTTGAAGGCCCGCCGCTTCGTCGCGACCTACCAGCGCGGCGGCCGGACGATCGCGGTGTTCGCGATGAACAGCCCCAAGCAGTTCGCGGTCCACCGCCGCCGCCTCATCACGTCCCTGGCGGCACCGGCCCTGTCGCGCCGCTGATGCGCCGCGGTCAGCTCTCGAGGAACTGCAGGAGATCACCGTTGAACTTCTCCTTGTCCCCGGGGACCATCGCGATGCCGTGCGAGCCGCCCTCGTAGACCTTCAGGGTCGCGTTCGGGATGAGTTCGGCGGTTTTTCGGCCCGTGGCGTCGATGGGCACGACCTGGTCGTCGTCGCCGTGGACGACAAGCGTCGGGATGTCGAACTTCTGCAAGTCCTCGGTGAAGTCCGTGCGCGCGAAGGCGTCCACGCACTTCACTCCCGCTTCTATGGACTCCTGCATGGCCATGAACCAGAACGCGTCCCGGTTGCCCTGGGTGACCTTGTTGCCAGTCCGGTTGGCACCGAAGAACCCAACGGATGTGTCCTTCCAGAACTGGGAGCGCTCGGCGAGGATGCCGTTCTTGATGTCCTCGAAGACCTCGGCGGGCACCCCCTCGGGGTTGCCGTCGGTCTTGACCATCAGCGGTGGGATCGCGGAGAGCAGCACGGCCTTGCTGACCCGCCCCGTGCCGTGGCGTCCGATGTAGCGGGCGAGTTCGCCGCCGCCCATCGAGTGCGCGACCAGCGTGATGTCGCGCAGGTCCAGCGAGTTGATCAGATCGTCGAGGTCGTCGGCGAAGGTGTCGAAGTCGTAGCCGCCCCAGGGCTGGCTGGAGCGGCCGTGGCCGCGGCGGTCGTGGGCGATGCCGCGGAAGCCGTGGTCGGCCACCAGTTTCATCTGGTCTTCCCAGGCGTCCGCGTTCAGCGGCCAGCCGTGGCAGAACACCACCGGAAGCCCGCTGCCCCAGTCCTTGTAGTAGATCTCGACACCGTCGCGCGTGGTAGCAGTCGGCATGCGTCCCCCTCGGTCGACAGCCCGAATGCCGTTGCTCCGAGCAGCCAGGCACCATTGAGGCACAGGGGCACGGCGGTCGCCCGACGATCTCGCGCGCGGGCTCGCCGGGGCGAACGGACCGTTCGCTTCCCCTATCGAGGCGAACAGGCCGTTCGCAGCGACCGCCATCAGGGCTCGGTGAACTCCCGCATGGCGTCGAGCAGCAAGTCCGCCAGGTAGTCGGCGAAGGAACCGCGGACGAGGATCCGGTAGATGGGTTCCGGGCCGAGTTGCCAGAGGATCGCTTGGGTTCGGCCGAGGAGGGTTTGGGCGCACCGGCCCGGGGTGAAGGCGCGCGGGTGCAGGTCCAGCGAGCAGATCTTCTCCAGGACCTCGCGGGACGCCGGGCCGCAAAGGCGCAACGTCGTCCGGTTCGCCGACACGTCCACTGTGGACCCCAAGGAGTCCGACAGGGCGCTTCGGACCGAGCCGACCAGTCGGTCCGCGTGGCCGTCCGGGGCGACCAGAAGCCATTCGTCCGGGCCGAGCCACAGCACCGCGCCATTCTCATCGCCCGAGACCAGGTTCGGTTCCTGGTGCGGAAGCGCCAGGTCCAGGGCGTGCTCGATGCGCGCCACCGCCGGGCTGCCCGGGTGCACCCGCAGGTTCACCTGGGTCAGGAACGGTTCTTCGGCCAGCCGAACACCGCGCGGACCATCGGCGCTGTGCGCGGCGAGCTCCGCCGCGCGGTCGGCCAGTGGGCTGCGGCGCAGGGACAGGGCACCGACCCGGGAGTGGGCGGGGCTAGCGACCGTCACGGCGGGCTCCTTCCACGTCGTAGAACACCGGTTGGCTCACCTCGACCGGGATCGACCGGCCGTCGACCGGCACGTGCAGCACCTCGCCGATGCGCTGCTTTCCGTTGCGCACCAATGCCATCGCGAACGTCCGATCCAGGATCGCGCTGCGGTAGCTGGATGTGACGTGCCCGAGCATCGGCACCGGCGGCTCCAGCGGGGTGCCGGGCTCCACCAGGTGCGCGCCCTCCGGCAGAAGCTCCGCCGGGTCCAGCGGCAGCAGCCCGACCAGTTGCTTGCGGTCGGCGCGCGCGGTGTCGAGGCGGGCGAACGAGCGCTTGCCGACGAAATCCTTGCGCTTCGACACCACCCAGTCCATGCCCAGGTCGTGCGGGGTCACGGTGCCGTCGGTGTCCTGCCCGACGATCACGAAACCCTTCTCGGCCCGCAGCACGTGCATGGTCTCGGTGCCGTAGGGCGTGATGCCGAAGTCCTGGCCGGCCTCGTGCACCGCCTCCCACACCGCCATGCCGTACCAGGCGGCCGCATTGATCTCGAAGGCCAGCTCGCCGGAGAACGAGATGCGGGAGATCCTGGCCGCAATCCCGTTGCCCAGCACGGTTTCCCGGAACTCCATGAACGGGAAGGCCTCGGCCGAGACGTCCAGGTCCGGTGCCACGCGGCCCACCACTTCCCGGGAGTCCGGCCCGACCACCGCCACCGCAGCCCATTGCTCGGTCACCGAGGTGCAGTGCACCGCCAGGTGCGGCCACTCCGTTTGCAGCCACTCCTCCAGCCACTCCAGCACCGCCGCCGCGTTGCCGGTCGTGGTGCTCATCAGGTAGCGGTCCTCGGCCAGCCGCGTCGAAACACCGTCGTCGAAGACCATCCCGTCGGCCTTGCACATGACGCCGTAGCGGGCCTTGCCGACCGGGAGCTTGGCGAAGGCGTTGGTGTAGATCCGGTTCAGGAACTCCGGTGCGTCCGGGCCGACGATCTCGATCTTGCCGAGCGTGGTGGCGTCTTGCATCGCCACCCCGGTGCGCGCCGCCAGGCATTCGCGGCGCACCGCGGCGGCCATGTCCTCGCCCGGGCGCGGGTAGTACCAGGGCCGCTTCCACTGGCCGACGTCCTCGAACTCCGCACCGTAGGCGACATGCCAGGAGTGCATCGGCGTGGTCCGAACCGGGTCGTGCAACCGGCCCCGATCGCGCCCGGCCAGCAGCGCGAACGACACCGGCGTGTAGGGCGGCCGGAACGTCGTGGTTCCAACCGCACCTGGCGATTCGGCCAGCAGCGCGTCGGCGATGACACCGATGGCGTTGACCGCGGAGGTCTTGCCCTGGTCGCTGCCGGTGCTGATGGTGGTGTAGCGCTTGACGTGCTCGACCGAACGCATCCCCGCGCCGACCGCACGCCAGACGTCGGCGACCGTGGAATCCCGTTGCAGGTCGACGAAGTGATCTGTCCACTGTGCCGGATCACCGGACTCGGCCGGGACCAGCCACAGCGGGCGCGGTTGGGAGACCGGCCGGTCGCCGGTCACCGGCGGGACGGGCGGCGCGGCGACCCGGAAGCCGCTCGCGGTCGCCGCCTCGGCCCCGGCCGCCAAGCCCTGGGCGAGGCATCCGGCGAGGTCGTAGGTGCCGCGCGCGGCACCGATCACCTTGGGCAGCCCCGTTTTCTGCACCGGCACGAACGCGGACACCAGTTGGTCCCAGCGCACCTCGCCGCCGGCCTGGCTGAACAGGTGCACGGCGGGGCTCCAGCCACCGCAGACCGCCAGCAGGTCGCAGTCGACGTCCACCGGCGTGCCGGCCAGCAGCCCCTCGTCGTCGATCTCGGCGATCCGCGCCGATGACACCCGCCGGTCCCCCGCCGTGCCGATGACGGCCGAGCCGGTGAACACCTGCGCACCCAGCGAGCGGGCTTGCTCGACGAGCCGCTGCGGCGGTTCCGGCCGGGTGTCGACGACGGCGCGGACGTGCCCACCCGAGGCGGCCAGGTCGAGGGCGGTCAGATAGGCGCTGTCGGAGGTGGTGACGACAACGGCCTCCCGACCCGGCAGCACGGCGAAACGCTTGAGGTAGCTGCGAACTGCCGAGGCGAGCATGATGCCGGGCCGATCGTTGTCGGCGAATACCATCGGCCGCTCGTGCGCGCCGGTGGCCAGCACGACCCGCTGGGCGCGCACGTGCCACAACCGCTTGCCCTCGGCCCGGTTCTCGGCGACGAGCAGGTAGTTGTGGTCGTAGTGGCCCACGGCGGTGGCGCGGGTCAGCACCCGCACCTCCGGTGAGTCGACGAATTTCCTTGCTGCGCACGAGATCCACTCGCTCGCGGGGCGGCCGTCAATGAGCTCGCCGCCGTCGAGCAGCGACCCGCCGAGCTCGCGGCCCTGCTCGACCAGCACCACCCGCGCGCCGCTGCGCCCGGCAGCCAGCGCGGCGGCGATCCCGGCGGGTCCGGCACCGACCACGACGACGTCGGCGTGCACGTACTTCTTGTCGTGAACCGCGGTATCCGGAGCGTCGCGCAGCCAGCCGACGCCGGAGAGACTAGCGACCTGCAATCCCTCGTAGAGCTCCAGCTGCGTGGCGGGCACCAGCGGCTCCGGCCTGCCGTTTTGCACCTGCACGAGCGCGTTCGGTTCGGTGCAGTCGGCCGTGACGATGCCGCGCGGCCGGTCCCGGTAGATCGACGGGCCGGCCTCGATCCGGCCGCTGGCCAGCAGCGCGGAGGCGAGCGTGTCGCCGGGGTGCCCGGCGAGTTCGATGCCATCGAAGGTGAACCGCAGCGTTCGGGTTCGATCGATGCGACCGCCCGTGCCGAGGCGTGTCATGGCGCCACCTTCCCGGCGGTCTCGGGGTGGATCTCGTTGGTAGCGGTGTCGCGCACGACGTTGAACCAGCGCCGGCAGCCAGCGGTGTGCGACCAGCGCTCGTGGAACAACCCGCGCGGGTTGTCGCGCATGAACAGGTATCCGGCCCAGTCCGCGTCCCCCATGTCGTTCGGGTTATCCGGGTAGTCGACGTGGGCCTGACCGCCGTAGTGGAACTCGGTCTCATCCCGATCCCCGCACCAGGGGCAATGGATCAGCAGCATCAGGGGCTCCAAACCAGATCAAGGTCTTGGGGTCCGCGAATTCCATTGAAATCGGATCTTCGATTTCAATGGAAATTGCGGAGGACTGGAGACCAGGCGACCTCCTCAGTGGGCGACGGCGGCTGCACCGTGTTCGTCGATCAGGGCTGCGGTGGTGAACCGGTCGAGTCCGTAGGGCTCGTTGAGCGGGTGCGGGCGACCGGTGGCGATGGTGTGCGCGTACACCCAGCCCACGCCGGGGGTCGCCTTGAAACCGCCGGTCCCCCAGCCGCAGTTGAGGAAGAGGTTCTCGTACGGGGTCGGCCCGATGATCGGCGACGCGTCCGGCGTGACGTCCACCGTGCCCGCCCAGGTCCGGATCACGTGCGCCTGCGCGAAGATCGGGAACAGCTCCAGCGCCGCGGCCATCTGGCGTTCGATCACGTGCACCGAGCCGCGCTGGCCGTAGCCGTTGTAGGTGTCGATGCCCGCGCCCAGCACCAGTTCGCCCTTGTGCGCCTGGCTGCAGTAGACGTGCACGTGGTTGGACATCACCACGCACGGGTGGATCGGCTCCAGCAGCTCCGACACCAAGGCCTGCAGCGGGTGGCTCTGCAACGGCAACCGCAGGCCGAGCCCATCGGTGAGCAGCGTCGTCCGCCCCGCTGCCGCGAGCGCCACTCGCCCCGCGCCGATGGGTCCGAGGGAGGTCTGCACCCCGGTCACCCGGTCGCCGTCGGTTTCCAATCCCGTTACCTCGCAGCCCTGGACGAGGTCCACGCCCATCTCGTCGGCCTTGCGCGCGAACGCCCACGCCACGTGGTCGTGCTTGGCGATCCCACCGCGCCGCTGCAGCGTCGCGCCCAGCACCGGGTACCGGATGTCGTCGGAGAGGTTCAGGATCGGGCAGAGCTCCGCGATCTCGGCCGGCTCCACCCATTCCGCGTCGACCCCGTTGAGCTGGTTGGCGAACACCCGCCGCCGGGAGTCCCGGACCTCCTGCTCGGTGTGCGCGAGGTTGAGCACGCCCCGCTGGCTGAACAGGAAGTCGTACTCCAGCTCGGCGGGCAACTGCTCCCACAGGTCCAGCGCGTGGTTGTAGAGCGCCGCACTCTCGTCGAAGAGGTAGTTGGAGCGGATGATCGTGGTGTTGCGGGCCATGTTGCCACCGGCCAGCCAACCGCGTTCGAGCACCGCGACGTCGCGGATGCCGTGGTTGCGCGCCAGGTAGTAGGCCGTCGCCAGACCGTGGCCGCCGGAGCCGACGATCACCACCTCGTAGTGCCGCTTTGGTTCCGGACTGCGCCACAGCCGCGGCGGCGGCTGCGGCAGGACGGGATGTGGGGCCATGCCAGCCTCCGGGACGACCGGGGAACATCTAGAGGTAACAGTTCTCCGACAACTGGTATATCAGTCTTTCGGGTAGGCTACGAGACGTGCCCGCAGCCGTCAATTCCCGATCCGGCGACAGCCCGTCCCAGGCAGAGCGCGCGTACCTAACCCTGCGCGACCTGATCCTGACGCTGGAGCTGCCGCCCGGCGCACCGGTGCAGGAGGAGCCGCTGATCACCGAACTCGGCATCGGCCGCACCCCCTTCCGGGAGGCCGTCAAGCGGCTGGAGGCCGAGTCGCTGGTGGCGATCTACCCGCGCCGCGGCAGCTTCATCACCGAGGTCAACATCACCGATCACGCCCTGATCGCCGATGTGCGGCGCCGCTTGGAGGGCCACGCCGCCCGCCGCGCCGCAGAGCGCGCCACCGACGCCGAGCGGGCCGAACTCGACGAGCTGCGGGTGCTGGTCGAGGACCTCGGCGGCGAGCAGGCGGCGATCATGGACGTCGACTCGCGGGTGCACCGCACGATCTACCGCTGCACCCACAACCGCTACCTCGAAGGCACCCTCAACCAGTACTACAACCTGGCGCTGCGGATCTGGCACCTGTTCTTCGACCGGCTGCCGAAGGTCTCCGATCACGTCGGGGAGCACGCCGAGCTGCTCAAGGCGCTCATCGCCGCCGACGCCGACCGCGCCGACCGCATCGCGGTCGCGCACGTCGACCACTTCGAGCGGGCCATCCGCCAGTTGATCTGAGCCGATTCCCTTTGCCCACAACGGGATCCGGTTGATCGGGCCCGCCGTCGGCTGGACGGCCTCCTCGGCAAACACGTTGCGTCTCCAGTCGACCACTCCGTGCCACGGTCGGGCCAACCTCGAAATTGACTCGCACGTGTCCTTGACGTGGCCCCGGGTCGAAGCGCACTGTTGCGTTTAACGCAGAGAGTTGTCGTAGACGCAACAAGGCGGCGGCGATGGATTCGAGCGTCCAAGTTCTCCTCGTCGGGGCAGGCATCGTGGGATGCAGCACCGCGTACCACCTCGCGCGCCTCGGGATCACCGACGTCCTGGTCGTCGAGCAGGGCCCGCTGTTCGCCACCGGAGGCTCCAGTTCCCATGCGCCGGGCCTGGTTTTCCAGACCAACCCGTCGGAGACGTTGAGCCGCCTGGCCGCCTGCACGGTCCAGTGCTACTCCGGGCTGCAGCTCGACGGGCGGCCCTGCTTCTACCAGGTCGGCGGAATCGAGGTCGCCGCGACGCCGCAGCGCTGGGACGACCTCAAGCGCAAGCTCGGGTTGGCCACCGCGTGGGGCATCCGGGGCGAGTTGCTCGACCCGCAACAGGTGTACGACCGCATCCCCCAAGTCGACCCGGCGCGCATCCACGGCGGCCTGCACGTGCCCACCGACGGGATCGCCAAACCGGTCCGCGCGGCGGAAGCCATGGCCCGCGAAGCGAAGCGGCTCGGCGTGCGGTTCGCCGGTAACACCGAGGTGATCGGCTTCGACGTCCAAGGTGGAAGGGTCCGCGCCGTTCGCACCTCGCAATGCGACGTGGCGGCGCAGACAGTGCTTTGCTGCGCGGGGATCTGGGGCCCGAAGATCGGCCGGCTGGCCGGGGTGTCGATCCCGGTGCAACCGCTGGTGCACCAGTATGCCGTGACCAGCCCGGCGCCGGGCCTAAAACCGGGCGCCGACGAGGTGCGGCAGCCGATCCTGCGGCACCAGGACCGCTGCATGTACTTCCGGCAGATCCACGACCGCTACGGCGTCGGCTCCTACCAGCACCGCGCGATTCCGGTGCACAGCAACGGCCTGCTGCCAACCGCCGCGCCGGGCGCGGGCACCGAGGCGCCGTCGGAGGGCGGTGGTTGGAAGGGCATGGCGTCGGTGCAGCCGTTCACCCCCGAGGACTTCGCCGGGCCGTGGGCGGACGCCCGCGAGCTGCTGCCCGCGCTGAAGCGCACCGAGATCGCCGAAGGCATGAACGGCCTCTTCCTGTTCACCGCCGACGGGATGCCGGTGCTGGGGCCGTCCAACGAGATCGACAACTTCTGGGTCGCCGAGGCCGTCTGGATCACCCACGCCGCCGGGGTCGGCCGCGCGATGGCGCAGTGGCTGGCGGGCGAGGTGCCCGACATCGACCTCCGGCAGGCCGATCTCCGCCGCTTCGAGGACTTCGCGCACAGTCCGTCCTATGTGGGCGAGCGCGGTGCGCAGAGCTTCCGCGAGGTCTACGACATCATCCACCCGCAGCAGCCGCCGGAGCACCCGCGCCCGCTGCGCACCAGCCCGTTCCACGACCGCCAGCGCGAGCTCGGCGCGGTGTTCCTGGAAGCCGCCGGCTGGGAGCGACCGCACTGGTACGAGAGCAACAAGCCCCTCGTCGACGGCCGGGAAATCGTCGAGCCTGGGCCGTGGGCGGGACGCTACTGGTCCCCAATCGTCGGTGCCGAACACCAGGCCACCCGTGAGCGAGTTGCGATGTACGACATGACTTCGCTGCCCCGAGCGGAAGTCCACGGTCGCGGCGCGCTGGACCTGCTGCAGCGACTGACCACCAACCAGCTCGACCGCCCGCCCGGCTACGTCACCTACACGCTGATGCTGGAACCGACCGCGGGCATCCGGGCCGACATCACGGTCGCCCGGCTGGGGCGCGACGCTTTCCAGGTTGGCTGCAACGGTCCGCGCGACATCGCCTGGCTACGCCGGCACGCCGACGAGACCGTGCAGGTCCGCGACATCACCGGCGGCACCTGCTGCATCGGCCTGTGGGGCCCGCGGGCCCGGGACATGCTCGCAGAGCTGGCCGATCGGGACGTCTCGCACGAGGCCTTCCGGTTCTTCCGCGCGAAGCGGTTGTACGTCGGCGAGGTTCCGGTCCTCGCGCTACGACTGTCCTATGTGGGTGAGCTCGGCTGGGAGCTGTACTGCTCGGCGGAGTTCGGCCGGCGGCTGTGGGACCTGCTGGCCACCGCCGGTGCCGAGCACGGCGTCTTCCCCGGCGGTCGCGGCGCGTTCAACGGACTACGCCTGGAGAAGGGATATCGAGCCTGGGGGGCGGACATGTGGAGCTCGCACGACCCCGATGAAGCCGGTCTGGCCTTCGCCGTGAAGGCCGACAAGGGCGAGTTCATCGGACGAGACGCGCTGCTGCGGCGCCGGGAAAGCGGCCCGCGGCGGCGGCTGTGCTGTCTGACGATCGACGACGGCACCGTGTTGATGGGATCCGAGCCCGTGTTCGCCGACGGCACCCCCGTCGGTTTCACCACGAGCACCGGTTATGGGCACAGCGTCGGAGCGAGCCTCGCCTACGCGTGGCTGCCGGCCGACCTGTCCGATCCGGGCACCCCCGTGCGGGTGTCCTACTTCGACCAGCGACATCCGGCCACGGTCGTCGCTGACCCCGTGTTCGACCCCGAGATGAGCAGAATGCGCCGCTGATCGGCGCATTCCAACCCCGTCAGACCTGCAGAACGCCCGCCGAGGCGATCGGCCAGCGGTGTGGGTGCCGCCTACCTACCGGCACCCCGGACTTGAAGGAGCTCGCCGTTGAAATCGATTTGGTTCTTGTCTTTGAAGCGGCGAAGCCGCTTAGCCCACCCTCGCATCCGGCACCGCCGCGGGTTCTCAGGTGGTGTCTCGCGAAACCAGCCCCGACGTGGCGTCTTGGACATACATGAGTCGGGGATCCCACAGCGAGACGCCACCTGAGGTTCCGCCACCCGCACCGCCAAGCAAAACGACCACGAACCAGTCAGGGAGGAACCAGCCATGAGCATCAACCCGAACGCCGGCGTCCTGCTCTACCCGCGCCTGCGCAAGTCGCCGTTCTTCTACGCGTCGCGGCGGCACGGCGTCGGCCTCTACAGCGTGTACAACCACACCTACCACGCCCGCCACTACGGCGACCCGATCGGCGAGTACTGGGCGCTGCTGGAAGGCGTGACGTTGTGGGACGTCGGCGTGGAGCGCCAGGTGGAGATCACCGGACCCGACGCGTTCGAGTTCACCAACATGCTGGTGCCCCGCGACCTGACCAAATGCAAGGTCGGGCAGTGCAAGTACGTGTTCGTCACGGGGGAGGACGGCGGCATCATCAACGACCCGGTGCTGCTGCGGCTCGGCGAGAACCACTTCTGGCTGTCGCTGGCCGACAGCGACGTGCTGCTGTGGGTGAAGGGCCTGGCGCACAACCTCGGGATGGACGTGCAGATCCGGGAGCCGGACGTCGGACCCGTGCAGGTCCAGGGGCCGAAGTCGCGAGACGTGCTGGTCGACCTGTTCGGCGAGTCCATCCTGGACGTGCCCTACTACTACGCCGTCGACCGCGAGCTGGACGGCATGCAGGTGGTGGTGTCGCGCACCGGCTACACCGCCGAACTCGGCTACGAAATCTACCTGCACAACGCCAGCCGCGACGGGGTGAAGCTGTGGGACACCATCTGGGAGGCCGGGAAACCGCACGACCTCAAGGTGATCGGGCCCTGCCACATCCGGCGCATCGAGGCCGGCATCCTGTCCTGGGGCTGCGACATCACCTACGACACCAACCCGTTCGAGGTGGGCTACGGCTTCGAGAAGACCTGGATGGTCGACCTGGACCAGGAGGCCGACTTCATCGGCAAGTCGGCCCTGCAGCGGATCAAGAGCGAGGGCATCAGCCGCAAGCTGGTCGGCGTGGAGATCGGCGGCCCGAGCGTGGGCTCGTTCAACGACGGCGAGATGATCGACACCTTCGCCGTGCACGACCCGCACGGCCTGCGCATCGGCGAGGTCACCTCGGCCTGCTACTCGCCGCGGCTGGAACGCAACATCGGCTACGCGATGGTGCCGATCGCCTACCACGACCTGGGCACGGAACTGGTGGTGGACACCCAGCACGGCCCGCAGGAAGCGGTAGTCGTGGAGAAGCCGTTCCTGGACCCCACCAAGGACATCCCAAAACGACTGGTCCGCGCGACGGCGTGACGGGCCGATCAGGCACGGACGAGAGGTGGTGATCGCGATGAGCGCCAACGCCGAGCAACTGCAGCAGTATCTGATGAACGCCAGGTTCGAGGTGCTGCCGCTGCGCGGCGCGGTCGAGCAGGCCGAACAGCTGCCGCCGGGGACGACCGTGACCATCACGGCGTCCCCGTCCAAGGGCACCGAGGCGACCCTGGACGTCGCCGCCCAACTACTGGGCCGCGGCCTGCACGCGGTGCCGCACCTGGCCGCCCGGCTGATCGCCGACACCGCGCACCTGACGGCGCTGCTGGATCGCGTGGACGCGTTGGGGTTGTCCGAGGTCTTCGTGGTGGCCGGGGATCCCCCCCAGCCCCGCGGCGTATTCCCGGACGCGTTGGCGCTGCTTCGCGCGATGGACGAGCTGGGGCGGCGGCCCGCGCGGGTCGGCATCACCGGTTATCCCGAGCGGCACGCGTTCATCTCCGACGCGTCGACCATCCGCGCGATGACCGAGAAGTCGCGCTACGCCGACTACGTCGTCTCGCAGATCTGCTACGACCCGCACACCGTGGCGTCCTGGGTGAAGGACGTTCGCGCCCGCGGCCTGGCACTTCCGATCTGCATCGGGGTGCCGGGCGTGGTGGACGCGCACAAGCTGCTGCGGATCTCGCTGAAGATCGGGCTGGGCGACTCGATGCGCTTCCTGCGCAAGCAGCACGGCGTGGTGTCGAAGCTGCTCACCCGCTACACCCCGGAGGAGCTTCTCGACGGGCTGTCCCCCTACCTCGTCGACACCACGTGCGGCATCGCGGGCTGGCACTTCTTCACCTTCAACGAGATCGCGAAGACGGTGCAATGGCGCCACGACCTGGTTGCCAGACTCCGGGAGGTACCGGCATGAGCATCCCGTCCGATTTGGACATCTCGCGCGCCACCGCGCTCCTGCCGTTGGAGGACGTCGCAGCGCAGCTGGGCATCGGCGCGCACCTGCTCGAACCCTACGGGCGCAGCGCCGCGAAGATCTCGCTGGACGCGCTCGACGAGCTGCCCGAGCGACCGACCGCACGCTACGTCGTGGTCTCGGCGATCACGCCCACCCCGCTGGGCGAAGGCAAGACGACCACGACGGTGGGGCTGGGCCAAGCCCTGCGGCACCTCGGCAAGCGGTCGGCGGTGGCGATCCGGCAGCCGTCGATGGGCCCGACGTTCGGCATCAAGGGCGGCGCCGCCGGCGGCGGGTACAGCCAGGTGGTACCGATGGAGGCGCTGAACCTGCACCTCACCGGCGACATGCACGCGGTCACGGCGGCGCACAACCTGCTGGCCGCGATGCTGGACAACCACCTGCAACGGGAGAATTCGCTGGGCATCGACCCGCACCGGATCACCTGGCGGCGGGTGCTGGACGTCAACGACCGGGACCTGCGCAACATCGTCACCGGCCTCGGCGGTCGACTAGACGGCACGCCCCGGCAGACCGGTTTCGACATCACCGCGGCCAGCGAGGTGATGGCGGTGCTGGCGCTTTCCACGTCGCTACATGACATGCGGCGGCGGCTGGGCCGGATCGTGGTGGGCTACACCCGCGACGGCGAGCCGGTCAGCGCCGAGCAGCTGCGGGCAGCCGGGGCGATGGCGGTGATCATGCGCGAAGCGATCAAGCCGAACCTGATGCAGACCACCGAGAACACGCCGGTGCTGGTGCACGCGGGACCGTTCGGCAACATCGCGCACGGCAACTCGTCGGTGGTGGCCGACCGCATCGCCAGCCGGTGCGCGGACTATGTGGTCACCGAGGCCGGATTCGGGGCCGACATGGGCGCGGAGCGGTTCTTCAACATCAAGTGCCGCACCTCCGGCCTGCGCCCGGACGCCGCGGTGCTGGTGGCAACGGTGCGCGCACTGAAGGCGCACTCCGGCCGGTACAAGGTGGTGGCGGGCAAGCCGCTGCCTGCGGCGATGCTCGCCGAGAACCCCGACGACGTGCTGGCCGGGGCGGCGAACCTGCGCAAGCAGATCGACAACATCCGGCTGCACGGGGTGTCGCCGGTGGTCGCGATCAACGCGTTCCCGACCGACTACTCCAGCGAACACGAGGCGATCCGCCAGGTCGCCGAGGCAGAAGGGGCGCGCGTCGCGGTCAGCAACCACTTTATGGAAGGCGGCAAGGGCGCGCTGGAGCTGGCCGAAGCGGTGGTGGCGGCGGCCGAGGAACCGACCGCGTTCCAGCTGCTCTACCCGGATTCGGCGGACCTGCGGGCGAAGATCGAGACGATCGCGACCAAGGTGTACGGCGCGGCAGGGGTGTCGTACCTCCCTGCGGCGTCGCGCGCCCTGGACGGGTACGAGGCCAACGGCTTCGGGAACCTCCCGGTGTGCATCGCCAAGACCCACCTGTCGCTGAGCTCGGACCCGACCCTGCTCGGCGCCCCGACGGGCTGGACCCTCCCGGTCCGGGAGGTCCGGGCCTCGGTGGGAGCGGGCTTCATCTACCCGATCTGCGGGGAGATGCGCACGATGCCGGGCCTCGGCTCCCACCCGGCGGCGGAATCGATCGACATCGACGACCACGGCCAGATCATCGGCCTCAGCTGAGCCGGTTTCCGGCGTGAATACGAACGGCCGTCCCCCATTGCTGGGCAGCAACAGGGACGGCCATCGCGCATTCGGTCAGTCGTTGAAGCGGCCGGCCTTCACTGCGGCGAGGAACGACTGCCATTGGGGGCCGGTGGTGGTGAAGTATCCGGCGGCACGGTCCTTGGTGTCCCGCACCGCAGCACCGTCACCGACACGACCAACCTCGACACAACTCGTCTGCTGACCGGAACGGGAAGACTTCCGCCATCCCGTGGGCTCTAACGTCATATAGCTGCCTCCAACTCATCTGCGCGCTTGGCGATGAATTCGACCGATGCTTCAGGAGTCATCGTCAACTCGTGCAGGCTAGTAACCGCCTCCTTGTACGCCGTGGCAATACCCGAGTTGTGCAGTGACACCGACGAGCGGTAGTGCTCCATGTGCACGATCGGCGAGGCCTTCGGAAACTCGAACACGATGAACGACCCCATGTGCGCGGGATGCCACCGGTTCGCGCCACTGCGCAGCACGACAGACGGCATCGTCGGCCCACACACCTGCGCCAAGCTCGGATTCCGGTGATCACATGACCCACCACGACAACCGCCCACGCCCCATCCTCGACGCAATCCGCAGCGGCACATGGAAAACACTCGTCGGCGCACTGGTCACCGCAGCGGTGTCCTTCGGCCTGCTCAACGCCAACCAAGCCACACTGCTCAACAACATGGTCGCAGCCGTCGTCACGCTCGTGACCCTCGTGACCTCGACGCTCGCGCAGCTGCACATCCTCGACCACGCCGAACCACAGGTAACCCCGGTCGCCGACCCCCGCGACAACACCGGCAGACCACTCGTCCCCGCCCCAGCAGCGGAATCGGACGACCCCTGACCACACCGCTACCCTGACCCTACGGCGATCAATCCGTAGGGGACGAACAAGCCCCCGTCTGTCCTAGCCGGACAGACGGGGGCTTTTCTCTTGTGCGCCAAAGATGTGAGCAGTGCTTGCTGACCGTTACACCCGTTGCGGCGGGCGCGTGTGAACAAGATGTCTACGCAGGGGTTCCAAGCCAACTGGTGAACGCGGTCAGGCTGTCGGTCCTACGCCGCTCTGCCTCAGCGATCATGCGTACCGTCTCGCGCACCTGCGGATGCAGTCGGGTCTGCTGGGGTGCCGCCTTCCGCGCCACATTCAACGCTCGCAGCGAGCGTGCCGGATCACCCGACAGCAGCCACGCCCGCGCCACGTCCTGCCAGTGGTGGCCAAGCCGCGGACTGGAGACGTCGGCCGGGAGCCGGACCGATGAGCCGAGGTGTGCGGCCTGCTCTGGGTCACCCGCCTCCAGCGCCACGGCGACCTCGTGAATGGTCACGTTCCCCGGTCCGAATTTCTCGTTATAGTGCGGTGACTCGCGCCCAACCCGCGCGCCGAGTTCGTGCGCCTCCCGAAGGTGGGCATAGGCGGTCGGCCGATCCCCGCCGCGCGCCGCGACGATCGCGGTGCATAGATGCGCCGAGCCTCGCGCCGCCAGGATCGGCTCGCTGTCCGGCAGTTCCGCCAGGCGTTCAGCGGACCGAGCGGCACGGCCGGAGTCGAAAGTGCCGTAGTACATGAGCACCCGTGCCCGCTTCTGCGCGGCCTTTGCCGCGTACACGGGGTCGTCGGCGTACTGGGCCACCGCGTCCAGTCGGTCCAGGCATGGCACCGACAATGTCAGCGCCCCGAACCGGCGGCTCAACTGCTCGGCCTGAGCCCACCCGGCGGACAGCAGAGTGTAGGCGCGCCCCCGGTCATAGTCCGAGTTCGCCACGTGCGCCGCGCCATAGACCTGCCGCAGGAACGTCGGGATCGCCGCGAGCGCCTTCGCGCCCTTGTCTTCCCAGTACCACTTCGAGATCTGCGCAAGGTCGGCTTCGAGTTCGCTCAACGGCGCTGGTGGCGCGACGATCACCTCCATCCCCTCGGCGATCAGCGCGCGTAGTTCGGGCAGTCCCTCCAGTGGTTTCTCGTCGTCAAAGTGATACGGCTGGCCAGTCAGAAGCTCCGGCTCGATGCTCAACGCCTTGGCCGCCGAGGCGATGAACCGGGGGCTTGCTGGCTTCTTGCCCTGCTCAACGGCCTGCACCATCGCCTCGGAGAAATTCGCTCTCTCGGCGAGTTGGAATTGGGTCAGGCCAGCGAGTTTGCGCGCGGTGGCGATGCGCTGGCCGATGTCCGGGGTGGTCGCGCTCATGTTGTTCCCCTTCCACGGGGCTGATCTACATCAGGCCATCCCGAGTGTACGAGTACCAGTTCAGTACCAGTCACACCGTGTGATTGATCCATAACTTTGCGCTCAAGGGAAGCGTCGGAACTGATCAATGAGGGACGGATCTGAGCTTCCACGACCGCTCGGCTGGTGGCTCCGGACCTCACCGGGTCACAGGGGCGCAACCGCCGGCCGAGCAGCCTCCCCGCGTCGTCTTCTGGTCCGTCGCGGCGCGGGAAGGTCCAAACCTCGGCCGGGGTGCCGCCCCCGTTCGGCATCCGGCCGTTTCCAGGGAGGAAAGCATGAGAACGCTAACGACAGTGCCGTGTCGTGATCGAGCCTCGCGGGACTGCGACGTCGTGGTCAGTCACGCCTCAACGGCGGTGTGGCTGCGGGTCGGCCCAGAGGAGCGGTTGCTCGACGAAACCCAGGCGCAAAAGCTGTACCTCGCGCTCGGCGTGCACATCGCCGCCGTTCAAACCGCTCGTCACAAGGCGGGGCCGCGTGAGCATGCCTGAAAAGGCAAGCAGCACTCGAAGCGCGGTATGGCTCCGCGTGGGTGCCCAGGTCATCGGCTGGCCGCTGGTGCTGCTGGGAATCCTGGGCTGGGTCAAGGCCAGCAAGTTCATTGGCGGTTCTGTGGACGGAATGGATCGCGGCGGCGCTGAACGGTTTGCGTTGGCGCTCACCGCAGTCGCCCTCGCCGTATACGGCATCACCGCCTCGCTCGGCGGATGCGTCATAGCCGCAGGACTGCGGGGTCTGCTGAGAAATCTCGTCGCGTGGGCGTCCGACGCTTTGCTTCTTTTTCATTTATGTGTGCTCTGTTTCGCGCTCACGATGCGATTTTGAGCACTGCTCACACGATGGCGGCGAGCCGGAGCAGAAGAAAGTTAAAAGGACGTGCTACCGGAGCGGCGTACTAACAGCAGGCGTGACCTTCCCCGGCCCCGAGCACGGCAAAGCCGTCGGCCCCGTGACGACGGCTTCGGGATCGGGCGCATGGGGCGGGCGGCGCAGCGTCGAGCACAACGGAGCTGGCGAGACTCCCAGGCTCCGCGCGCCGCCTGCCGCCCCTCAATCAGATCGAGTTGAGACCGATGGCCCAACAAGAGGTGGGAACGATGACCCTCCAGGACGACCGCCTGTACGTGACATGGGTTCTCAGCGGTGCCGACGGGCAGGACCACGCCGTCACCGACGAGGAGGCCACGCGGGCGAACCACGAGGGCACCGGCCGTGCTGAGGCAGTCTGCGGCCACCCGGTCCTAACGGTCTCGCTGACCAACCCGCCAGGGCGGAAGTGCTCACGCTGCCTGGCCTACCTACTTGCGCGGGCCACGCTGTCCGACCTCGATCTCCGAATGAAGCCGTACCACCGTCGCCACCGCTGCACCGGGTTGCTCCGACAGCTACTCAGACTCCCTGCTCGACCCCGATATCAGACCCCTGACCGGGCTGGAAGGGTGGATTCGTGATCGCGGCGTGGGTCGCGGCTGGGCTGCTCTGTGTCGGCGCGTTGGCGCTGTCGGCGACGTTCTACTACGCCCCAGCCCGACACGCTGGTGGCGGTGAAGGTGCGCTGACGGTCGCGTACCTGGTTGCGCGGGTGGACGCAGAGACCAGGGGCGGCCGGCACTGCTTGCGGGAGCCACGGATGGTGCAGCTGCGCGGGGACTTGGCCGATGCGCTCGCTGTCGAGGAAACCCGGTTCCTGCCGGTGATCGAGTCCGGTCTACCGGTCGGCGACCGCGACGCGTTGACCCGCCACCCGGGGATGCTTCGGCGGCTTCTTGACGCCCTGCAACGCCTATAGACCCGGCTCGGTGTCGTGACTTCCCCCGACCGGCACCGAGCCGTCCCCGTCCGGGGTGGTGCGCCGCCCCTCGGTGCATCACCCCGGCCGGTTCCACCTACCCGCACCAACGACGCTGCGGGTCCAGACGACCACTGTGGACACTGAAAGGAGGCGACTGATGGCGGACAACCCTGAGCCCGAAACCGAGGAGCAGGAAGACACGCGTAGGAGAACCACCAGGATGGCCCCGTTGCCGACCGGCGCGACGCTCGCCGACCTCCAGCGCTACGTAGCGAAGATGGAGGATGAGCAGGGGTTTCCGGCAGCACTGTGCTGGAGCAATCGCTCAAGCTCGGAGAAGAGGTCGGCGAGCCGTTCAAGGCCATCCGCAAAACGGAAAACCTCCCGATCGACTGCAACTCGATCACCAGGACCGTCGACGAAGAACTGGCGGACATCCTGATCTACGTGTGCGCGATCGCCAACCGACGGAACATTGACCTCGACGAAACAAGGAACTCCGCAACGAAATGCGGATCTGGGCGTAAAGGGCGTCGGGGGTCTCGGGCACGATCACCGCTATGTCTGCCGTGGAGGACGTAGACAAGGCATTGAGCTTCGTGCTGGGCAAGCTCGCCGAAGCGACAGAAATGCTCAGCACGGCGGAGGCCGCCCTGGAGGAGAGCGGCACCGGTCTCTGGGTGCTCAACGGCACCAATTACGACGAGGCGCAACAAGCCCTTGCGTACCACCAGGAAAGCGGCGACCAGCTCACCCACGCCCATCAGGTCCTGCGCCGCTGTACCGAACAGATCAAGCAATACCAGCCCCGCGTTGCGACGAGCCCAGCACCAAATACCCCGCCGCGAGAGTCGGCCGTCCGACCTGGCAGAACGCGATCATCTCTTCCACGGACTGCTTGGGACAACGTCGAAGGCGAGAAGCCGAACCTCGCCGACATCAGCGCGGAAAGCCGCAGGAGGTACATCCTTGACGGCAACGGACGCGGCGGCGGGGGTCACTTTGCGGGTACTGGCCTGCCAAACAAGACGGAGTTCCCCGAGACTTGGGATGATGACAAGGTCATCAGGTTAATCGAGGACGTGGCGAAAAACCCGGACAGCCCGCCAGTGCTCCAGGACAACGGTCTGTGGAAGGCCGAAGGCACCAGAGACGGTGTGGACGTCAGGGTGATCGTGGACAAGACCGGGCGGGTCGTGACAGGACATCCCACGGGCGGAGATGGTGTGATCCACAACGACGCATCCGGTAACCCCAGGTAGAACGAGGCATCGAGTAATGGATCTTGTCAAGCTCAGCAAGGACTCAAGGCAGCTGCTTGAGCGGCTCGCCGACCGGCTCCCGCCGGAGCTGTTGGACACCTACCGCTCATACAGCGATCTCGGTGAGTGGGACATGCTGATTGATGTCATGTGCGCCAGCCTGATCAAGAGGAACATCCCGGTCACGACGGAGGAACGGGACATGCTGGCGAATCTGCTCGCGATGTACGAAACCCCTGTGGAGTTCTACGACTACATCACCAATCGTGACGAGACACTCGCCGCGCTCACAGTGACCACAGGAACTACCTGACGCTGATCCACCTGTGTCGGCGTCCGCGTCGATACCCTCCGCAGCTGAGCCCCCGGCGCGACCCCTGCGCCGGGGTTCTCGCTGATCAGGGCCTCCACGTTTGTGATCTTGTGTGTAGCAGCCGTGTAGCAGAAACGCAGGGGCAAAGCCCTCACCAGCACAAATAGATACCGATCAACCACCGGCCGAGTGCTAGACTAAGCAGGGTCTACAGACCCCTGTGACCAGCACAAAAGGCGTTTGCGCAGCGCACGGCGGGGCGTTTTGAAGTCAAGGGCGATCCTGGTGGTTAATTGGTTTAGGCTGCCAGGCTGAGTTCGAGGCGGGCGAGGTGGCTGGTGCGGGTCCGGTCGAGCGGGTGGCTGTTCCACC